>JAFGQQ010000161.1 GCA_016935595.1 Bacteroidales bacterium | reverse complement strand
GTATAATGTATTCTGCAATCGCGAAGCTTTTTATTATGCAAATTTGCTTTTTTTGCCCTTTCCCTGGCAATTTTTTGTATACCGGAAATCGCTTTTCTTTCTTTTTCCGATTCAATAATTTTTTTTAGTAAAATATCAGCGGTTTCGGGGTGTTTATGTAAGTAATTATCGAGGCTGGTTTTTATAAAGTCGAGAATAAAATTTCTAACCGAAGGCCCGCCTGGTGCAATATCTTTCGAACCGAGCTTAGTTTTGGTTTGCGATTCAAAAACCGGTTCTTCAACTTTAATGCTTATTGCAGATATAATAGATGTCCTAATATCGGATGGTTCAAAGCTTTTATTATAAAATTCCCTTATAGTCTTAACTATGGCTTCTTTGAAAACAGACAAATGTGTTCCGCCCTGTGTGGTATGCTGGCCATTCACAAAACTGAAATACTCTTCGCCATAAGTGTTGCCATGTGTTATAGCCACTTCTATATCCTCTCCTTTTAAATGGATAATCGGATAAAGTGCTTCTTCATTCAGGTTTTCTTCCAGTAAATCTAACAGTCCGTTTTTTGAATAAAAGCTATTTCCATTGAATTCAATAGTAAGACCTGAATTCAGGTAAACATAATTTCGCATCATGGTTTCGACATATTCAGGTATATAATCGTATGTTCCGAAGATATTCTGATCAGGGATAAATGTTACCTGGGTACCAAATTGTTTTGAATTTTCATCAGATTCGTCTTCTTTAATCAGATTACCCTTTTCAAATTCTGCAAATTTTGACTGTTTTTCGCGGAAAGACTCGATTTTAAAATATGAGGATAATGCATTTACTGCTTTTATACCAACGCCATTTAAGCCAACCGATTTTTTAAATACTTTAGAGTCGTATTTTGCCCCTGTGTTCATTTTTGAAGCAACATCAACCAGTTTTCCAAGGGGTACACCTCTTCCATGGTCGCGAACAGTAACTTTTTCATTTTCAATCAAGATCTGAATTTTTTTCCCGAAACCCATCATATATTCATCAACAGAATTGTCCATCACTTCTTTTAGAAGTACATAAATACCGTCATCAGGTGATTTCCCGTCGCCAAGCTTCCCAATATACATGCCTGGTCTTTTCTGGATATGTTCTTTCCAGTCAAGGGTTTTTATATGTTCTTCTGTATAGTCTGCTACCATAGTATTTGCCACTTTGTACAAATATAAATAAACTTTAAACCGTGATATAAAGAGTTTATCAACAATACAGGGCAGTAAAAAATTTAATAAATAACAGAAATATTGATAATAGAGACTTTTAGTGTATTTAAGATTGTTGAAATCTTATTAGTGAAAGGATTATAGACATAAATTAATTTGTATCGGAATTTATAATTTATAGTTTGTTATATGGATTTTATGCTTCCAATAAAGTTAAATATAATCTGATTTCAGTATTTACTTGCTATAAAAGTAACTTCATATTTTGTTGAAGTGCTGCAACCTATTACAAGACTTGAACCGGAAATATAAGAATAACAGTCTTCCTCTTTATAAGTATGATCAATGCTTCCAGTTGCTTCTTCCTCCGATGTGAAACTCATCTCTAAAACAGTATTTATTTGGTCTTCTTTTACATTTCCTGAATTACTAATATTAATTTTACACTCATCATCACTAATTGATCCGGTACCGCTTAAATATTCTTTTGAATTATCACAATCTAATGTAACGTTAAGTTCATCAATTGTGCCATCGCTATTAACATGAAAAGAAATTGCCAGTTCCTGACTGGTAGTACCTTTCCAGTTTCCTTCATATATGCTAATTTCTAAAAGGTCACAGGAATTTAATATACTTATTAATAATACAGAAGCAATTAAATTTAAGATTAGTTTTTTCATAGTTAGTAAGTTTTAAGTTTATAATAAAAAAAATTACAGAAATAAAACATATTAAAATTATTGAAATAATCTATTAATCGATAGGTGTTAGTTTACAAGTCCCTTTTGATATTGTTACAGTAACCGACTGCATAAATAATCCATTCCAAAAAGATTGTATGGCAGTTCCACTTAAAGTGCCCAAAATAATTTTAGTGGTTTTATTATAAGTTCCTTCAAATTGTTGCGTTCCATTGTCTATTATATGACCACTAAATGTAACATTATTTTCCTCATCAATTGTTCCAGGATTATTTCTTACTTCTATTTCATTGCCTGTTTGGTTTATAAAAACAGGAGTGATGGTTCCCTCAGTATTTCCTGACATTCCTCCTTCATTAAAAGAATATTTAAATTCTAACAAGTATTTACCCGCAATATTCTCATATTCAGCAATATCAATTACATAAATAGTAAATATCTTTTCGTAAAAGTTACCAACTTGATCAGTTGTTCTAATTCTAATAGAGTATGAAGATTGTGTTTCGAAATCAAAAATTGCATTTGTTTGAAGTTGGTTATTAGAAATGATAAAACTATTGTTATCATCATCACCATTACCAGAAACGAGACTATAGGTATGAATATCATCATCAGCATCAATGGTTGAAAAAGCACCTATAATGGTATTTTCTAATTCATTCTCATTTACTGTACTATCAGATAAAATTATGTCTATTGGTTGTTCATTCGTCAAATCGTCTTCTTTACAAGAATATGTGACAATGAGAATTATACTCATTAAAAATGCTAAGATTGATAATTTTATTTTCATGGATTTAATTTATTATAATAGTTTAATTATACTTTTTAATATAATATGTATAGGATTTGCTAAATGTAAACAATTATATATTCAAAATTAAAGTCTGAAGCATTAGTTTGCTTTATTTTTTCTATTGATTAAAAACATTTCACCTGTTTATCTTAAACAATATGGCACCTCAAGAACTTTTAATTGTGCTACTTTTGTTTTTATATAAAATTTAATTTATGGAAAACGGGAAATTTCAATAGGAAGAAATTATAACGGGCCTATTGTTAATAATATACATTTACAAAAAAGTTCACAAAATAATTATTTTGAAATATGCCCTAATCCATTTAATGATTTGGTTCATATTCGATATTATCTGACAGAACCAGGACATATAGAATTTTCAGTATATGACATACTCGGGGGAAAAATAAAATATATAAATAAAAGTATTTCAATATCTGATGAACAGGAAATAATTTGGGATGGTAAAAGCGAAAATTTGAAAATTCTTACAATTGAAGTATATTTCAGTAATATAATATTTACTTCCAATTCAGGGGATGTGGTTATTTTCGGGAAAAAATTAATAAAAAATTGATTAAATTATTAATTTTGACCCATAAACAATAAAAGTCAAATTTTATGTCAGAAATAGACGTAAAGAATTTAATTGTTGAGTCAGCCACAAAGTTTTTTTCCAAATTTGGTTTTCATAAAACCACTATGGATGAAATAGCTAAAAATATTCATAAAGCAAAAGGTGTGCTTTATTATTATTTTAAAAGCAAAGAAGAATTATTTAATGAAGTTTTGAAATATGAATTAAATAATGTTAAAACAGAATTGAGCAAAATTACTAATAGTGGAAAAGATTCTTTAACATTAGTTAAAAAATATTTTCTTACACGTTTGAGATTACTCAGCACAGCAGTTAATTATCATGAAACACTTAAAGCCGATTTTTTTGAGAAATACCATTTTGTTAAAGATGTCAGGGATGACTTTACTAAATTTGAAATTAACCAGATTACTCAAATTTTTAAATACGGAAGTAATGAAGGTTACCTTGATATAAAAAATATTGAGTCTACTGTTGATATGGTTATAATGTTATTAAAAAGTTTAGAATTTCCTTTATATCTACAAAACAAATACACTGAATATGAAAATACTATTGATGAGCTGGTTACTATGATAACCAATAGCTTACGGTCATATAAAAAATAATTTAACTTTTTTTATGAAATTTATTTGACTAAAAAACAAAAAAGGTCAAATAATATTTCTATTTTTGTATTGACTTAAAAACGATATTGGTCAATAAATTTTTAAAATTATGGAAAGATTTGCACAGAGAATTATCAAACTAAAATGGGTAATAATTGTACTTGTAGTAGGACTAACCTTCTTTTTGGGATATCAAATTAAAGATATAAAAATTAATTCTGATATACTGAGCACCTTGCCTGATGATGATCCAACAGCACTTTTATATAAAAATATTGGTGCCCAGTATGGTGGAAATGAAATAGGAATGATCGTTTTGGAAACGGATAATGTTTTTAAAACAGATGTATTACAACACATAAAGCAAATTACTGATAGTCTTAGAATTACTACTGGTATATCAACTGTAACAAGCCTTACAAATATTCTCGATATTAAAAGTTCTGATTGGGGAATTGAGATTGGGAAACTGGTAGATGAATATGATTTGCCTGATGAACAATCGGAATTAGTGAGCCTTAAAAACTATGTTTTTTCTAAAGAAATGTACAAAGGGGCAATTGTTTCTGAAGATGGAACAGCAACAGTTATTTTGTTTACAGTGTTTACCGAAGCCAACAAACAAGAGGTGGCAAACAATGTCAAGTCAATAATTAAAACATTAAATTTACCTGAGAAGGTTTATTTTGGTGGCTTGCCATTTTTATTGAATGATGTAACAGATTTGCTAGTATCAGATATGATATGGCTTATACCTATTGTTTTTATTGTTATTGCTTTAATATTATTAGTTAGTTTCAGGTCTCTTCGTGGGATGTTGTTACCTTTACTTATTGCAGGAATTACGGTTATTTGGACACTTGGTATTATGGCATTTTCAGGTTATGAAATTACAATTATCACTAATTTTATACCAGTTATACTCCTTGCAATAGGCAGCGCATATACAATTCATGTTTTAAATAGTATAAATTTAAATATCTTAAAAGACAGGAAGCAGGCTTTGGTTAAGGCTATGGCTTATACTTTAGTTCCGATATTCCTTGCATCAGTAACCACTGCCATTGGTTTTGTTTCATTTATATTCGGAGCATATCTTACTATGATCAAGGACTTTGGTATTTGTACTGCCATTGGAATACTTATAGCTTTATTATTGTCCATATTTTTTGTTCCTGCACTCATTTCAGCATTGTCAATGTATAGAAAAAAAGTTGGAACTGAAAAATCAGAAAAGAAAAATTTAATTTCCCGGGTTATCCTTCAACCACTAGTAAACCTTCTATTTAAACATCCAAAACGTATATTAGCCATGTGGGGTATTATTATTTTGTTAAGCATAGGTGGTATATTTTTAATAAAGACAAGTGTAAATATTACCAAGTATTTTAAAAAAGATAATCCTACAAGGATATCAGAAGATGTAATGCAGAATAAATTTGGAGGTTCATTACCTGTTTATGTTGAATTTGAAGGGGATATTCAGGAACCAGAAGTGTTGAAAATGATGATTAAAACTGAAGATTTCATGAAAGAGGACCCGAATATTTACTCTGCCCAATCAGTTGCTGATTTGGTAGAGCAAATGAATGATGCTATGGGAGAAGGAGTGAAAATACCTGATGAAAAAGCTAAAATAGAACAATTATGGTTTTTGCTTGATGGACAAGATGTTATGCAACAGCTGGTTTCGGATGATCTGGATAAAGGGATTATTCAATCAAAATTTGCTTCCATTGAGACGGATGAGATAAAAAACTTTACTGATAAAATGAGTAAATTTAGTGAGGAAAATTCGACCGAAAGTTGTAAAATAAATTTTACAGGTATACCTCCTTTATACATTAAGCTTAATGATAGCCAAGTTAAAAGCCAATACAGCAGTTTGATAATTGCAATTATCTTGGTACTTTTAATTGTAGGGATAATAATGCGTTCCTTTTCAAATGGGGTATTTGCCACAATCCCTATCATTGCTACTATAATATTTTTACTTGGTTTTATGGGTTTTGCCGGTATTTCACTCGATATTGCAACTGTTCTTGTAGGAAGCATCGCCTTGGGTATTGGTATCGATTATTCTATACATGTAATATCTGGTTTTAACAATCATTTGAAAGAACACGGGGATGTAGAAAAGGCAATTGAAGAAACAATTCTGGCAAAAGGGGAAGCAGTTATAACAAACGTTGTATCTGTAGCTGCTGGATTCCTGGTGCTACTGTTTGCACAAATCTTGCCGATTAAAAATTTTGGTTTACTAATTGCTATAAGTATGTTTGGCTCAGGCCTTGGAGCTCTAACCTTATTACCGGTAATATTAATATTGGCAAATAGAAACGGTAAAAAGAAATTAAATAACAGTTAAAATATATTAAAACATGAAAACAATAATACAAACAGCAATTTTAACCGTACTAATTTTAGTCGGATGTTTATTAACAGCTCAGGCACAAGATGCCAATACCATATTAAAAAATATGGATAATGTATTATATGCCCCAAAAGATTTAACGGGGATAAATAAGCTTATTTTAATTGATAAAAATGGAAAAGAGGAAAGCCGGGAAGCAACTATTAAACAAAAAGGGACAGATAAACGCATCATGCGTTTTACTTCTCCTGCATCGCAAGCTGGCATAGCGGTTTTAGCCCTTCCAAATGATGTTATGTATTTGTATTTACCTGCATTTGGGAAGGAACGTCGAATCTCTGCCAGCGTTAAAAATCAGAATTTTGCCGGTACCGATTTTTCGTATGATGATATGGAACCAAAACCCTACTTGGACAAATACACGCCTAAATTGATTAAAACTGAAGGAAATGTATTTGTGGTGGAATTAACGCCAAAGGGACCGTCTGATTATTTAAAAATAATTGCACATATCAATAAAACAAATTATTATCCTGAATTGATGGAGTATTATGATAGAGGTAATACAAAAATTAAAGTAGCAAAATATACATTTAAAAAAATTGGCAATTACTGGAATGCCACAGAAATTGAGATGACTGACTTAAAGAAAAACCATAAAACTAAAATGCAAATGTCGGATGTTCAATACGACACAGGTTTATCTGACGAAGAATTTACTATTAGAAAACTTAAACAGTAATATAAATAACAAACTATGCTTTCAAATCAAAAAAATATTATAGTTTTTGTTTTAGTCCTGTTATTTTGCAGTTTCCGTTCCTTAAAAGCTCAAAATGTTGAAGTAGTAGTTAAAGGTATTCGTTCAACAAAAGGACAAATAGTGCTGGCAATTTTTATAGATAATGAAAGTTTTAGCAAAGAAGAACCATATATAAGAAAAGTATTTGATAAGAATGAAGTTTTAAATGGAGAAATGACAGTAAAATTTAACTTGGATCCAGGGATTTATGGTTTTTCGCTTTTAGATGATGAGAATAGTGACAGACTAATGAATTATAATTTCATTGGAAAACCACTTGAGGGTTTTGGCTTTTCAAACTATTATCATTCTGGTTTTACAAGACCTCATTTTGATGTATTTAAATTTGAATTAAGGGAAAAGCAAAACCAAAAAATTATTATGAAAATAAAATATATGTAAAACAAATAATAAAAAATATAATACATATGAAACGAACATATTTATTTTTAGTATTGGTTTTACTTTTATTAAGTTTAAGTAAAATCAAAGCACAAAACCCTGATGAAAACAAATTAAAATTATCAGGAGAATTGTTGACAGACGAACGTTTCTTACTCAAAGATCAAAATGATTGGGCATGGAATGAAACTCGACTCACTTTGAACCTGGATAAAAAAATTACAGGTAATTCGAAGTTTTACAGTGAGATATGGCTGAGGAATATAGGTTTACCTAACATTATATCATCAGCTGATTTATATAATAAAGGAATTCTTGATCCATACAATCTTGAAATTAGAGAAGCATACGTTCAAATATATGGTTTTCTCAGTAAAAATTTGGATATCACTATCGGACGTCAGCGAATTGTTTGGGGTACAGCCGATAAACTAAACCCAACAAGTAATCTCAATCCTTATGATATGGAAGATATTTTGGATTTTGGCCGTCAACGTGGTTCCGATGCCATTAATTTAAATTATTATATTAATAATGATTTTTCAGTACAAGGGGTTTTTATTCCATTTTTCCAACCTGTTAACATGCCGGTTGGCATTTTTTCAAATGCATTAAATCCGGGAATGGAATTACCTCAAGGTATGATATTAAAGGGATTTTCAGATTCCATAATTATGCCACGTTATAATATAAGTAAAAGTTCAATTTCAGGAATTAAATTTAAAGGTTTTGTTAAAAGTGTTGATTTTTCCATAAGCTATGTTTCAGGTATAGATGGACTGCCAATTGGTACAAGAAATATATTCATACCAGTTGATACACTTGGAGGAATCAATATTAACTCTCAACTTTCATTTGCTCGAAATCATATATTAGGTGTTGATTTGGCAACCAGCCTTGCTGGAATAGGCTTTTGGGCAGAAGCTGCAGTATTTTTTCCTAAAGAAGATTTAGTAATGACCAATGATTTATCAGCTCTTTATCCTATGTCGCCTGTACCTGTTACCCAGGATTCATTAATCCTTGACAAAACAAAACCATATGTGAAATTTATAGTTGGTGGAGACTATTTTTTTGCTGATGGCTCTTATTGTAATATTCAGTACATGCACGGTTTTATTCACGAAAGGGGGAATAAAGAATTGAATGACTATTTCTTTATGCAATATGAAAAGAAATTTTTTAACGAAAAACTTAAAATAGCTCCAATTGGTGGTGGTTTTATTGTTTCTGACTGGAATGATTTAAAAAATAATTATGCCCTTGTTTATATGCCGCAAATAGGATACCAGGCAACTGCCAATGCCGAAATAAGATTATCCACTTTTATTTTTGATGGTAAAGGAGACAACATGTTTGTAAATTTAAAAGATTATAATATGTGTATGGTTAAGTTCAAATATAGTTTTTAGTCCCCATCAAACCCATCTGTTTCATCAAAATCATGGCATTCATTTTATTTGAACTGCCATCTTTTAATATATAATTGTAGATAATTTCTTCTTTTTTAATTTCAATTTCAAATGATTTTTCTATAATATTTTCAGCATGGGTTTTTTTTAATTCAATTAAAGAAAGATCGTGAGTAGCTATAATTCCAGGAGATTTTAAGTCGATTAATTTCTTAATAATTTCTTTCGAACCGGTTTGTTTATCCTGGATATTAGTGCCTTTTAAAATTTCATCGAGCAATATAAGCGCCTTATTACCATTTTCTAAATAGCTTATTATAGATTTTAACCGGATTAATTCTGCCAGAAAATACGATTCATTTTTAGATAATGAGTCGGAAGTCCTCATACTTGTGAAAATATTAACTGGAGCAAATAGAAATTCATCGGCACAAACTGGTGCGCCGGCCATTGCCAAAATTAAATTTATACCTATTGTCCTCAAAAAAGTACTTTTCCCAGCCATGTTGGGCCCTGTAATAATAACAAATTCATTATCTTTTTTAATTGAAAAATTATTGCATACTCTATTTTCTTCAATTATTAGAGGATGACCAATGTTTTTTGATTTTATAATTATGTTATTCTTAATTACAGGAAAGATAAAATTTGGATTATTATATGCCAGGTTTGCCAAACAAATTAAAGCGTCAAAATGTTTGATTGAATTTAACCAATTTTTGACTTCAGATTTATATTTTATTTTCCATTTTTCAATAGCTATTAAATAAAAAACATTCCATGAAAATAATCCGTTAAGTAAAACTCCGGCCAGTAAATTATTTCTTCCTTCAAGTGCATTTAATTGTCTTGATAACTGTTTTATTACCTTGCTCGAATTAATATGCTTATACCATAAAAGGTTTTTTAATGTGTTTAAATATTCATCATTAAAAGGCTCTTTTTCAATACACCGGGTAAGATTACCGTATTTTTTAATTAAATCGAGTCTTTTTGATATTCTTTCGTTTGCCAGGTTTATTTTTTTAAATTCGAAATTTGAAAAAACCAGGTTTAAAATAAATAATGTAAAAAATATATTGATGGGCTGAGCTTTAAAAATTGCAGCCAGTAAAGCCCCCAGCACTAAAAGAGGTAAAATAAATCGAAGTGATTGATATATAATTTTTTTTGAGAAATAAGGTTTTTCTCCAAGCCAGTTTAAAATTTCTTCTTCATCATTACTTTTATCAATATCATATTGTTTTCCAGTTGCTAAAAAACTTTGTCTCCAGTATAATTTATTGGTTAATTCATTAACAGCATGTTGTCGTTGATAGATTTCCTTTTCAGAAAACAAGGGAATAAGTAACCATTTTGCCAATTGTATTTTACCTATAGATGTGCAGGTTCTGTTTACGTATTGGAATAAGGAGTATTCACCAAAAATATCCAGGTCAAAAGAAAAATTATGGTCTGGATCATCGAATTCTTTTCCTTCAGGAAAGATAGAATAATTACCTTTTAAAGCTTCTATTTCATTTTCATTAATTTCTTTTAATATTTGAAAGTGATTATTTTGAGATTTTGTTTTATTGTAATAAATAATCAGGTAAATAAATAAGGCAAAAAAGACAATAAAAATTGAAAAAGCAAATAGAATATTTATTTCATAAAAAACTAGTAAAAAAGTAAAAGATAAAAGAAAACTTAATAATCTGGCAATTGACAGGAGAGTCAATCTTTTATTCAATTTAAGTACTTTTTTATTGAATTTTTGAATATTATCGGTATATACTTTATATGCTAGTTTATTCATCAGAATTGTTGTTTGCAGGTAAAATCTTTTATTTTTAAATGCTTAAATTTAAGTATTCGTATGGTATAATATTTGAGATTATTATTTAGAATTAATAAATTTGTTACAAATATTGAAATTTGATAATAAAAATATAACATGAAAGCGCTTAAATTTATTATATCTGTATTAATTATATGTTTTTATTTTATTCTTCCCCAGGATTTATATGCTCAAGCAGAAAAGCCTGATACAATATTTATGCTCGGCGGGCGTAAGATATATGCGAAAATTATTGGTGTATCAGCTTCAAAAATTACTTATAAGGAAGTTGGAAAAACTAATATTGAAACAGTTGAGCGAAAACAAGTACAGAAAATTGTATATAAAACAGGTGCAAAAGAAATATTTAATAAACCTGTATTTCAGGAATTAGAGGCAGGGGATTGGAGAACTGTTATTTTAACTAAAGATGCGAGCGAAGTGCAGGGTTTGGAAAAGAAAGGTGAGGTCTCGGCAACATCATCTTCCGGAAGTCGTACAAAAAAAGCAGCTAAACGGAGCGCTGAAATAAGGCTTCAGAAAAAAGCAGCTAACTTGGGTGCACAAATAGTTCTTGTTACAAAAAGCGTTGCCGTTGGAGGATATGGTGAAATACCCAGTTATGAAATGGAAGGTATTGCATATGGTATACCTATGTTTTAACGATTAATTATTTTTACCCCCTTTATTACCTTTAATTTTATGTAAGAGATACTTTTTAAACTGATGTTCAGCAACGTATATTTTACTAATTTTCTCTATTGGTAAAATTTCTTTGTATTTTAACTGATATTCTTCCATTAATTTTGTTTCCTCTTCAAACGATTTAATGATTACATTCATATTGTCTTCCATTTCCTTCTCACTTAAATTTTGATTATCAGACAATTCACGAACTGCTGCTCTTCTCCTATCATGTATTTCATCTTTTTTTTCATAAAATTCATTAAATACAGGCCAGAATTTTTCTGCTTCTTCAGGCGTAAGCCCTATTTGTTCAGTAAAAAAAGCAATTCTTTCGGCACATATCATTTCCCGTTTTTCTTTTCCGTACTTACCTCCATGGTGTTGACTAAGGATATTAATCTCTAGCAAAAAGGAAAAAATAAGAAATACTATAAAATATTTTTTTTTCATGGTTATAAGTATTTATAATTTTAATAATTTTCTAAAATAGTTAAATAATCAATATTATCAGATACTAAGTATTCAATAATATAATCGGTGGTACCGTTATCTAAATCAGTTTCTTCAACAGTATTTATTTCTTCAAGCAAGCTTGATTCATCAAAATCATCTTCAAAGTAAATGGCGTACTCAATTAAATCTTCTGTAGTTAGTTTGTTATGATTATTATGTGTTAAAAATAAATAGCTGCCAAAAATTAGAGCTAATATAATAATAAGTGAAAATGCATAAGCTATTCGTGGTTTAAGATTAAATACAGAAACAGGATTTGCTACTTCTTTTTCTTCCCTTAATAGGTTTTCCTGAATTTTTAATGGCAATTCATCAAAGTATTTATCAGGAACAATAAATCCATATTTGGAATTATTTCCTGATAGTTCTTTTTTTATTTTATCTAAATTATTCATATAAGCCATTTTATATTTTTTGATAGTTAAAATTGATAAAGGTTTAATCGTTACTAATATATTTTTCTATTTTTTTTACAGCATGATGATAGGATGCTTTTAATGCGCCAACCGAAGTTTTAAGAATTTCAGCTATTTGTTCATATTTCATGTCATCAAAATATTTCATGTTAAAAATAATTCTTTGCTTTTCGGGCAATTTTAATACTGCTTCTTGCAGCTTTAATTGTAATTCATCGCCATTAAAATATGGATCATCTTTTAAAGAATTTATTAAGCCCTGCTCAACATCAACCAAAGGCAATAATATTCTTCTTCTTTTTTTATTTAAAAATGATATAGCTTCATTTGTTGCAATACGGTATATCCAGGTAAACAATTCAGAATCTTGCCTGAAATTATTCAAATTTTTAAAGATTTTAATAAATGTATTTTGTGTAACATCGTCAGCATCATCATGATTTATAATTATTTTCCTTATATGCCAGTATATTTTTTTCTGGTATTTTTTAATTAACAGATTAAATGCATAATTTTTATTATCTCCTTTTTGAAATAGTTCAATTAATTCTTTATCAGAATAACGCTGCATTATAAAATGTATATTATTTCGACAAATTAGTAATTAGACCAGAGACTAACAAGAAGGTTTAAAAATATTTATAATTTAATTGCAGAGGATGATCTTGATTTAACTGAGAATGATTGAGAAACTGTAAAGTAAGTCCGGTTGGCATTTCTTGGTCTGAAAACAACTTTATAATTGCCAGGTAAAATAAGTACAGTTTCACTCAAGAGATTGGTGTTTAAGTTATATATCCATTCCAATCCTTCATCAGTTTCTTTATAAATGCTTCCGTAACCAGGTGCATTCATTAAAAAAGTCACCATACCTGGCCTGGGTATTTCTATTGTAGTTGTTTGACTTTGGTAAATCCCAACGTTTTGCAGTTTTATGACAGGAATAGTTGGAATTTCAATGTCATAATTCCCGGTAATATATTTTTCTTTTTCGTTTACTTGCTGGTATGTTAATGTTTCGGATTTTTCGGCTTCCCGGACAATGAATTTTATATCACGGTATTTCAACTCGTCAGATTTAACAATGAGATATCCCTGGTGTGCATCAGCATAAAATGTAGTATGCTTACCGGGAATTAATTTCATACTATCTATATAAACTGGCGGTAAAGTATTAATTCTAACCCGGTAGTTTATAAGTGGGTCTAAAATCAATGTATCGGGCAATCCCTTGTAATTTAAAGTATGCATAAAGTTATACTTGACTTTACCGGACAAATTATCAATAAAAGTCATATTAACATTTGTTTCGGTAGGTTTGCCCAGCGAGTCTAATAAATTTATTTGTGCTGAAGTTGAGTTAAGTGCCCTTGTAATAACAATATTTAAAACTTCTTTAAATTGTTTTTCGTTCGATGCACTATAAAAGTCACCCACACAATTGAATGATTCCTTTAATCCGGGATCAAATCCTATTCCAATGATAAATGGTTTTAAATAAATGCCTTCTTTCTGAAGTCTTCTGGAGACTTCGCATGGATCTCCATCGCATGCTTCAATACCGTCGGTAATTAAGACAATAATATTACGGCAATCATCGCATTTCGGAAAATCGAATTGGGCCAATTCAAGTGAATGGGCAATGGGTGTGGTTCCTTTGGGATTAATATATTTCAGTACATTTTTTATTTTTTCCCCATTGTTTTTTCCAAAGGGCACTTCTAGT
>JAFGQQ010000160.1 GCA_016935595.1 Bacteroidales bacterium | reverse complement strand
ACTGGTATAATAATAAACCGACTCTCCATGTTTTTTATTATTTACGTATGGGATTTCCATGCTAACACTTCCATCAGGATAATAATGTTTTGCTATACCATGTTTAATATTACCTTTATATGGTACAGTTGTAACTAATTTCCCTTTATCATCGTACTTCTTCCTGATTTGAATGTCTTTATCGGTTGGAATATTATTATTTTTAGAATCTTTTTTTCCCGGATTTAATAAATTACATGATCCTATTAATATTATTAAACTTATAAAACAAAGATTTTTTAATTTCATAATTTATGGTTTTATTTAAGCTATGTTTCATAAAATCTATAAAAATACTGAAATAATTATCCTTATACTTTTTGTAATATTTTTTACAAGTGGCATCTATTCTCATTTGAACAAAGAATTTCTGCCACTTTCATTAAAAATTACTGAATTTTCATTATTAATAACTAATACTATTGCAATTTTATTTTCATTTAAAAATACAAACAAATCCATAAAATTAATACTTTGGATTTTTATAACTTTTATTTTAACCTATTTTATAGAAGTTATTGGTGTAAAAACTGGTTTTGTTTTCGGAAAATATCAATATAACGAAGTTTTTAAAATTAAATCATTAGAAGTACCGTTGATTATAGCATTTAATTGGGTGGTATTAATTTTAGCTACTACTACTTTTTTTACAAAAATAAATAATAAATATCTGGCACCTTTTTTTAGTGGGATTTTAATTGTTTTACTTGATATTGCTATTGAACCTGTTGCTATAAAACTGGGATACTGGCATTGGGAAAACCACAATATCCCTTTACAAAACTACATAGCCTGGTTTATTATTGCATATTTTTTTTCATATCTGATGCAACTGTTTAAAATAAAACCAATCTCTTTACTATTAAAAGCTTACTTTATAATTCAATTAATCTTTTTTTATTCGTTAATGTTATTTTTATAAATGATTAATTACGACTATATTATTGGTGGTTCCGGATGTTCGGGATTAATGTTTGCCTATTTATTAAATCAGTCGAAGCTGAAAGATAAAAAGATCTTATTACTGGATGTAAAGAAAAAAATAAGGAATGACAGGACTTTTTGTTTTTGGGAAAATGGCGAAAACATTTTTGAAAATATTATTTATAAAAAATGGCAAAATATAGAAATTAAAAACAATACCCATACCCTTTCATTTAAATTAAAAAATTATAATTATAAAATGATAAGGGGAATTGATTATTATAATTTTATAAAGAAAAATATCAGTAATAATCAGAATATTGATTTTATAAACGAGAAAATTATAAATTATTATAAAATTCCTGATGGCGTAAGAATTAAGACCAATCAAAACAATTATGTTTCAAAATATTATTTCAATAGTATTCCCGAACAGGCTAAAAATATAAAAAACAGCAAATTTAATTCATTAACACAACATTTTCTCGGGTGGTTTATTGAAACCGAAGAAAAAGCTTTTAATCCGAATACGGCAATATTTATGGATTATAGTGTTTTTCAAAACAGCGACCTACGGTTTTGTTATGTACTTCCCTATTCTGAAAAGGGAACATTAATAGAATATACAATCTTTTCACAAAATATATTAAAAGCCGAAGAATACAAAATTGAACTCGAAAATTATATCACCAATAATCTTAAAATTAAAGATTATAAAATTACACATAAAGAATTTGGTAAAATATTAATGACCGATTACACTTTCTCGGGGAATATTAACAATAATATTATTAATATAGGTATATCGAGCGGAATGGTTAAACCTTCCTGCGGATTTGCTTTTAAACGTATTCAAAAACAATTGGGAAAACTTATTAAATTATTGGAAAAAGGCAAAAAGCCAAATTTAAAAACTACTCTTTGGAAAAAAAGATTCAGGTTATATGATAGTACTTTTTTAAATGTATTGACTAATAATAATGTAATTAAGAAAAATGTATTTTTCAATCTTTTCAAAAATAATAATGCCAGCCAGATATTTAAATTACTCGATGAAAAAACAAATGTTTTTGAAGAAATAAGGATATTTATTACAGTTGATATTAGAATATTTTTAAAAGCAATTTTAATTGAATTGTATAAATTCATAAAAAGATATATGGTAAAAAGATCGATGCATCTTTTTCTCACCTGCATAAGAAGTATAAAAACCTGTTAAAATTAAAATTAATATTAAGATGTTTCTCATACATGTCGAGTTTTGGCATGTGGCACTACTATTTCATAAACCATATATTTGTTTTATATTTATTATGATAATAATTGTGTTTTTATTTGAAGACATTTAATTTCTTAATATTTAGAATTTTAATTTTTATTCTCGTTATGTATTAAATATCAATCTTTTTTAATAATGTTTATTTTAAATATCCTTCAATAAAACATTTTTATCCGATTTAGTCATTAACTGCTTGAATGTTTCCAACGAATCTTCAATTTTATTGAATTCTTCTGGTCTTGATGTCAGAAGTATTGAACTGCCACGGTTTTCGAGTCTGTCCAAAACAAAATTAATGGTAATTTTATTTATGTCTAAAGCCGGCTGGTACGACCTCTCGACCGATTTACCTGAACTTATTTCGGTTATCACCCTGCTTTCGACCAAATCATCTAATATTTCACGCACGATCCTGATAGGAATCCTATAATGCCTTGAAATATCGGGAGCAGACAATGGTTCATCTTCTTCATCAAAATTTTTAACTATTAAGTTTGCTATTAAAAGAGTCAATAAACGTTTAAAAGAAGTACTTAAATTTTTTGATTCGGTTTCAAATTCATATTTATGAACATTTTGAGTTGCAAAAGAAATTTCTGCCCCAAATAATACAATTGTCCAGCTTATATGGAGCCATATCAGGAATAACGGTAAAGCAGCAAATCCTCCGTAAATTGCACCATATCGCGAAACACCCACCTGAAAATAAATATACACCCATTGTACAAGCTGAAATATAGTACCTGCAATTAAACCGGCAATTACGCCTGATTGAAAGCTAACCTTTGTATTGGGCATAATAATATACAGCAGAGTAAAAACAATCCAGATTAATACATAAGGTATAAGTTTAATAAGAAAAAACATGAGAGGTTTTATATAGCCAATAATCTCAACATTAGCAGTTAGTTGTTTAATTTGTGAAGTAATATATACTGATGCACTGCTTGAAAGAATTAACAAAATTGGCAGAATTAACATAATTGACAGGTAATCGGTAAATTTACGTGCAAATCCCCTCGATTTTTTAATTTGCCATATTCCGTTAAACGATTCCTCAATATTTCCCAAAACCTTCATTACAGCCCAAAACAATACAACAACACCAACACCTGCAATCCACCCGCCTTTTGCTTTTTCAAGCATATTATTAGCAAACTGTATTATCCAGGTTAAAACTTCCTCCTGCCCTGAAAGATTTTTACTCAACTGCCTTTCTAATGCTTTTTCAAATCCAAAACCTTTGGCTATGCCAAAAGCCATTGCTGCAATTGGCACTACAGAAAGCATTGAATAGTACGTTAAAGCCGATGCTCTTAGTTGTACTTTATCTTCAATAAAACCTCTTATAGCTAATACTATTATCCTTACTAATTTGATAACAAAGGATTTACCTTTTGTTAATTCATCAACAGGAATTCGCCATATTTCACTGGTAAAAAATTTAGTTATATTTTTTATTCTTTGCTGAAACGACTTATTAGGATTTTTAATATTTTCCATTTCTTATAATTTTATTGAATTATTTTAGCAGTTTATTAAGGTTTAAATTGCAATTTAATCCATTTTATTAAATTATACGACAAATGAAGATTGAAATTTTATATTATATCGAAGGAGCAAAAAAAGCAAAAGGATTAACTGTGATTATTGATGTAATCAGGTCTTTTACGGTTGATTGTTATATTTTAAATAATGGCGCTGCCAGAATTATTCCGATGGCCGATATTGAAACTGCTTATAAATTAAAAAAAGAAAATCCGGAATACATATTAATTGGTGAACGAAACGAACAAACGCCACCGGGATTTGATTTCGGCAATTCACCTTCATACTTTCAAAATATCGATTTTACAGGGAAAACAATTGTTCAGGCAACAGGGGCAGGGACAAAAGGAATAGTAAATGCTAAAAATGCAAGTGAAATACTTACCGGAAGTTTTGTAAACATTAATGCTATAATAAAATATATTCAAAAGAAAAATCCGGAAATTGTTAGCCTTGTTTCAATGGGATATGCAGGCACTCAACCTGCTGACGAAGACAATTTATGTGCACAATACATAAAAAATTCTTTAGAAGGAATTGAACCGGATTTTGATCAAATGGTTAAAATTATTAAAGACGGAACCGGCAAAAGGCTTTTTAAGCCGGAAAACCAGGATCACTCACCTGTAGCTGATTTTTATTTATGTATGAATATAAATGCATTTAATTTTATAATTAAAGCATATCCTTATAAAAACAATTTGATATGTCTTCTTAAAGAAGATATTATTTAATTGAATTAGTTAAACTTTAACAGAACAATATAGCTTTCTTTTATAAAAACTGTTCCATTTCCCTCTTTAAAAATTCAATTGCCACCATGTTAGGTGATTTATTCACTTCCATCATCGATTCTAATATAGCCTTACTTAATTCAAAGGAAGGAGAATCGGGCTTGATTTTATCGGCAGCTGAATTAATTATTTTTATTACATTACTTTTTGCACTTTTAACTACTTCCCATGCATGATTTGAAATATAAATTTGCTGTGACAAATTATGCTCAAATTCGGCACGAATAGCGCTTAACAAGTCGGATTGCAATTGGCCGGATGGTATCTTCGGATCATTTAAACGCATAATTAATGATTCCGGTGATATTCTTTCCAAAAACAAAACTATTCTTTCATATGCCTGTAACCGGATAGGTGTTATAGTTTTTTGATTCAACATTCGAATTTCATTCCTCCTTCTTTCCTGGTCGTTTTTTACGAATGAATGAATTATAAAATAGGCTGTTAGAAAAACTATTAATGCAGGTAATGTATATTTTAAAACTTCTAAGATTTCCATTTCATAAATTATTTAATACTAATATTATATACAATATTAAGGAATTTAATTTTAAGTTAATACAGGAAATGGTTAATAAATTAAAAAAGCCGGTTAAACCAGCTTTTTTAAAACATTTTCAACTTTTATTAAAAGTGTTTCTATATCAATAGGTTTTTCAATATAATCAATAGCTCCTATATCCATTGCTTTTTGTTTGTCTTGAGGTTCGGTTTTAGATGTTACCATAATAACCGGTATATTTTTAAGCTTATTATCAGAGGTCATTTTATCAAGAATTTCGTACCCGTCAATACCTGGCATCATAATATCTAATAATACAAGGTCTGGGGGATCTTCATTTAAGAAATTAAGCGCTTCCTTCCCGTCAAATGCAATTTGTAAAGTATAACCCTTCTCTTCCAAAATATTCTCCAGTAGATAATTGTTAACCGAAGAATCGTCAACTATCAATATTTTAGCGCCATTTTTTCCAGACATAATTCAAAATTTTTTATCAAATTTATAAAAACTTAAAACGAAAATACAATAATAAAAATTATTTTTGCCAACTATTTTTAAATGAAATTTAATAAAAATTTACAAAAAAACTTCGTGATATTCAATAAAAAATCAAAATATTATAAAATTTCACTAATTATTTTAATTATTATTTCTTCGATATTGCTTATTTATGGAATATATATTTATAACATCGCTTTTAAACCAAATGTAAAAATTCATAATTCAACCGAATACTTTCTTAAAATCCCTACCAATTCTAGTTTTAATGATGTTATTAAAATAATTGAGAATGATAGTGTTTTAAAAAACATCAATACTTTCATTAAATTATCAAAGAAAAAAAATTATCCAAAACATGTTTATCCTGGAAGATATTTGATTAAAAATAAAATGGGTAACAATAAAATAATTAACCTTTTAAGATCGGGCAAACAAAAACCATTTAATGTTATCTTTAACAATATCCGTACAAAAGAAAGGCTTGCACAAGTTATTAGTAATCAAATTGAAGCTGATTCCTCATCTCTTGTTAATTTACTGAATGACGAAGAATTTTTATCAAAATACAATCTTAATCAAGAAACAGCCATCTCTATTTTTATCCCTAACACATATCAATTCTACTGGAATACTAACGCTGAAGCATTTTTTAACAGAATGTTCAGGGAATTTGATGTGTTTTGGAATGAAGAAAGAATACAAAAATCGGAAGAAATAGGTCTTTCTAAAATTGAAGTAATCACGTTAGCCTCCATCATTGATGAAGAAGCTGTAAAAAAGGAAGAACTCAGGAGAATTGCCGGAGTTTATATGAATCGCCTTCAGCAACGAATGCGTTTACAGGCCGATCCAACCATTAAATTTATTTTAGGTGATTTTACTGTTAGAAGAATTTTATATGATGACCTGGAAATTGATTCGCCTTATAATACTTATAAATACTGGGGACTTCCACCAGGCCCTATTCGTATTCCTTCTATTGCAGCCATTAATGCAGTTTTGAATTATGAAAAAAATGAATATTTATATTTTTGTGCCAAAGAAGATTTCTCGGGTTTCCATAATTTCGCTAAAACATTAGACGAACATAACAGGAATAAAAGGTTATATTTAAGGGCTCTTGATAAAAACGAGATTTACAGGTAATTAAATTAAACAATATTTCTACTTTTTATTATTGAAATTATGTCTCTCCAGCAACTCCAATCCTTAATAATATTTTTAATTCCATAATCCAGCATTACCTTTTTGTTCATTTGAAATATTTTTCCGTCCCCTATCGGAACTCCAAATATTATTCCCCCATTATTCTTTATAACATCTAATCCAACTACCCAATCGTCAAAATGAAAAATGATTTTATTCAAATTACTATTTACCAGTTTTTGTAAAAACAATGTTTTAACATCGTTTTTTATAAAGAAAGATGTATTTAATCCGTAAATTTT
>JAFGQQ010000159.1 GCA_016935595.1 Bacteroidales bacterium | reverse complement strand
GGTAAATTTGAAAGGTCAATTTCTTGAACCGTATAATATGTTAAACATTTTTGACAGATAAGATTTCTTGAATTGCCATGAAATTCATATACTTGCTTACTGCCCGCTATTTGGTGCAGGTTATCTATATTTTGTGTAATCAAAGAGTGTAACAGGTTTTTTTGTTCCATTTCGGCAAGGGCATAATGTGCTGCATTGGGTTTTGCCTCCCCGAAAAAATCGTAAAATATTTCTTTAATCAATGGCCACGATTTTTCAGGATATTGATGGAAATAGTTGATGTCGAGGAAAACAGGATCGTATTTACTCCATAAACCGTTTTCCCCACGAAAAGGAGGTATGCCGCTTTCCACTGAAATTCCTGCCCCAGTAAATGCAACCGTACGCGATGAATGTCTTATCAGGTTAGCTGCCTCATTTATTTTATTTATCAGAGAGTTCATCTTTGACTATATTTTTTAGGGCATTTTCAATATTACCCTTTTTAAAAAGAAGTACCACCCCTTTACTTTTAAGCTTTTCAATACCTTTTTTACTAATTAAAGCAGCAATAATAATATCACAATCATTTATTAAATTATAAACATCCAATGTTTTTAAATGCTGCATGGTTTTTTCAAATGGATTGTCCCTTTTTTCAACCAATGTAAATTTTCTATTATCAGTCGAAGTATAAATAAGAAAGTACCTGGCCCTGCCCAGCATTTTGGGAAAAACTGTAATTCCATCATTCGTGGGAACAGCTATGAACACATGCTTTTTTAATTTTTCATTCATTTTTTTGAGCACTTAATAAACGAATGTATTTTTTTAAATAAAAATGTTCGGTAAAATGGTCAAATCCATATCTATTCAGTATTTCTTTCCAGTTTCTTTTAATAAAATCAAAAGCATATTTACATTCAATTTTTTTAAAGATAAACCTGTGTAGCCAAGGCATTTTATCCATATCAAATTCGGCAAAATCGAGAATATGGAAACTCCCACCCGGATTTAAATGATTAAAGGCATTTTGAATTACAGTGCTTCTTATTTCGTGAGGAAAACCATGAATAACAAAACTTATGAAAATTTTATTATACGTTTTTTGCAGATCAAAGGGTATATCAATGCGTTGATTTTTAAATTCAAGCCTATTTTCATTTTTAAATTTAAGATTAAACTGCCTTTCCATATTTTCCGAAATGTCTAAACCGGCAATATGGCCCTTTTCGTTTAAATAATGGCTCATCAGACTGGCATTCCGGCCGGTTCCGCAACCTAAATCAAGAATCTGGTCACCGGGCTGGATCCCTATGTCATTAATGGCTTTTTTTATGAATCCTTTATATAACCCAAGTGTGCCAATGTTCATTACCTTATCATAATTTTTGGCTGTAAACTCTTTAAGTTCAACACCAGAATCGGGATAAATTTTTTTTGCCATTTTTATAATTTTTCGTGTATGTTGTTCAATTATAATTCTTTTGCTGTTTCATACCCATCGTTAATTGCCATTTGTACATTCCCTACTTTCTTTGCATCGCCAATGACATATACAGGCATTTTTTTTACTAATTCCTTTCCTAATGGATTATAGCTGTTCATGCTTGTTGAAACCACGATAATATCAATATTATTAAATGTTATTTGCTGCCCGTTTCTCTCGGCATAGACAGTTTTTCCGTCAATTTTTTTAATATGAGTATAATCACTGAACACCACATTATTTTCTTTCATCATTTTAATCGAAAGGTTTTTGGATATCATCTCCATATCCTCGCCAAAATCAGTAGTACGTTTCACGATAATCACTTTATTATTTTTTGGAATTAATGCTGTTGCTATATCAACGCCAATAAGCCCACCTCCAATAATCAAAACTTTTTTACCTGAAGGCAAGTTTTCTTCCAGCATAATATTAGCCCAGAAAAATTTATCCAATCCATCTATTGCCGGTACAGCAGGTTTTGAACCTGTTGCCAGTATAACACAATCGTATTTTGATAAAATGGCTGCACTGGTTGCTTCACTGTAAATAATGTTGATTTTTTTATATTTTAATTCATTAACAAAATAAGGGACAAGGCATTCCATTGATTTTTTTTGGGGCGTAAGATGTGCCAGGTTAAACTGTCCGCCAAGTGTGTTTTTCTCGTACAGGTCAACTTCATGTCCCCTGTCTTTCAAAGTTAAAGCGGCTTGCATACCAGACAGGCCTCCCCCTAACACCGCACATTTTTTAATTATTGCAGCCTGTTTAACTTTTTCGATTTCTTTTCCCACTTCAGGATTAACCAGACATGTTAATCCCAGGCCGGCCCTTACCCCGCCTAAACATCCTTGTTCACATGCCAGGCATGGCCGTATTTGTCCTTTTATTTCAGAAAGATATTTACCGATAAAATCAGGGTCTGCCACTAAAGCCCTTCCAATAGCTATATAATTTGCTGCATAGTCATTTTTTATTTTCTTAATATCATCAACGCTGTTTATTCTTCCAACAAATATGACAGGAATATTGACCTGTTTTTTTATGGCTTTAGCCATCTCCCATGTTTTCCCTTTTTCAATAAACATGTGTTGGAAATACCATGGAGGTGTAGAACATACGCTTCCAGCAGAAACATGTATTGCCTGAATCCCTTTGTTTTCAAGAATCTTAGAAAATTCTATCATTTCCTGCAGTTTTATTCCTTCCGGGATCATTTCATCCCCGCTTATTCTTACTATTATCGGTAGGTTTGTTACCTCTTTCACTGTTTTTAAAATCTCAAGGG
>JAFGQQ010000002.1 GCA_016935595.1 Bacteroidales bacterium | reverse complement strand
TATGTAAAAGGTACTGTTTATGATGCAATTACTAAAGTTAAATTATCTGCAGGTTTTGAATTAATTGATTTAGTTACTGCCGAGATAATTATGAAATCAACTTCTTATGCTACGGGTGAATTTATTTTATGTCTGCCTTCAGATAAAGATTATGCCTTAAATGTTTCTAAAGAAGGGTATTTATTTTATTCTGGAAATTTTTCATTGGAAGGTGTCAGAAAATATATCGATCCTTTTGAAATTGATATCCCGCTTTACCCGATTATGGTTGGGAAAAAAATTATTCTAAGAAATATCTTTTTCGAGACAGATTCATACGAACTTCTTGATGAATCGAAAGTTGAGTTAAATAAATTAGTTGATTTTATGAAAAAGAATCCGAGTGTGATTGCCGAGATTAGCGGACATACCGATAATATTGGGACAAATGAAGATAATCAAATTCTATCTGAAAATAGGGCTGAAGCAGTGGCGAATTATTTAGCAAAACATAATATTGATCCAAAACGGCTTTCAACAAAGGGATATGGAGAATCAAGACCTGTTGATACAAACGAAAACGAAGAAGGCAGGGCTCAAAACAGGCGTACGGAATTTACTATTATAGGTAATTAATTGATAATGAAAAAATGGGTTATTGGATGGATGGATAAAAGGTTGGAAGAATGAATAATACAGTTTGGAGACCGCTATTTAATTCGACAGAGTTATGAGATTTATCCGAGCACGTGGCGATGAATTTTATTGATTAACTGAATTGGTTGATCTTTGTTTGAATAAAAAAATAGATAGTTGATCATTCTTGATATTAGCTGGTTTTATAATAGTAAAAATTATAAATTTACTAGTAAATGAGATTCATATTCAACTTTTTTATCCAGGAATGATTAATTTTAAAACTTTTAATTGTAACTCAATTTCAAACTTTTTTTAATCATTCTTCCAATATCCTATTCTCCCATTCATCCATTCTTCCACCCATCCAATCACCAAATTATAAATTCGATCCCCAAATTAAATTATAGTACACATTTCAATAATTTTTATTTTATTTTTCCTAAAATCTTATTCCAAATTTTCGGTTTCTTTAATATTTTCATAGTATATTTAGAAAATGATTTAATTTAAATTTAAATCGTTTTATATAAAATGTTAAAATGTAACAATTTAAATATAATTTTTATTGTTTTATTTCTTTTTTGTGTTAGTTGTTTTGAGAAAAAAGAAAAAGTTGTTCCTGTTCAGGAAAACTGGTCGAGTATTGAACCTTTAGATATTCCTTTAAGGCAGCGAACCCAAATTTACGAAACAGGGAATCTGGTAATTAACCCGTCTTTTGAAGAGGGAAAAGTGTTACTCGATTCACTCAGAGCTACTTTTAATATTAAGGGATGGAAAAAAATGGGCGATCATATTCAATGGGTAGATACAGCTTCGGAAAATTACTCTTTAAATGAAGTATCGGATGGCAGATATGCTATTAAAATACATAGAGAAAAATCAAGCGAAAAAGAAAAACAGGGAGAAGGAGTTTTAAGCGATTATATTAAAGTTATTCCGGGTAAGTATAAACTTAGTCTGGATATAAAACTTAAGGAAATAAAATCAAATCTAAATAGGCTGGGAAATAGAATATTTGATGCAGTTTACATTAAAATTTATTATTTTGACAAAAATAAAATAGAGATTGAACAGAAAGACTACTTTCTTGCAGAAAATGAGAATATCGATTATAGTTTTAAAGGTTTCCCGTTTTCTCATTTTCCTAAAATCGATTCGATCGACTGGATTAATTTAATTTGCCGGTCACATTACAGTCCTTATTTTGAAGGTTTTATCCCGAACGAAGCCAGGTATGTTAAATTATATTTTGGTTTAAAGGGTACAGGTACAATGTGGATTGATAATGTTGATTTCAGATATACAAGAAAGAATTTTAGCATGCTCGAAAGGATAAGACCTTTATTTGATTCCACTTATACAACATACGATTTGCTTGTTCCAACACCGAAATTTGTAAAGGAAGGTATGCCGATAAATTATTTTCCTGCAGATTCAGCGGGTAAACATTACCCGTATATTATAATTCCGCCAAATTCGAAAAAAACAACAATAATCGCGGCACAAATTTTAAGAAGTAAACTCGATTCAATATTTTACAGCAATGACACGAATTATTATGACAATAATGATGGTGTGAAAATTATAACTAGCATGAATAATTCTATTGCTAATTCAGGTTCTGTATTTTTCAGTATTGGGAATACAATTTTATTTCAAATGTATAAGCAGGGATTGCCTTATGATAAGATTTCTTCTAAAGAAGATGGTTATTTTATTAAACAAATTGATGATAATCAGAATGTAATTTATCTGGCAGGAAATAATGACAGGGGTAATTTGTTTGCAGTTTACACAGCTCTTCAATTATTTGATAAAGATGATTATATTTTTTATAATGCTGAAATTATTGATTATCCTGATTTTGAAAAACGGAGCCTTGTTATAAAAGAAAGTGATTTTAATAAAAATATTAACTTGGATAATATATTTTATTTCATATCAGGTTTAAAATTTAATAATATTTACCTGCAAGACGATGAAAATACTGAAACATGGTATTTGTATGATAAAAATTATATTAATTGTTTGAATAAGTTGAAAAAATATTCAATCGTTTATTCTACTGATTTTGGCGTAATGATTAATCCTTATTCCCACTTATCTCGATCCCAACCTTTAGATTCATTAGATGAAAAAATTTCAAATAAATGGACTCATTCAAATAGCAATTCAGTATCCCTTTTGAAATATAAAATAAATTACGCCATAGAAAGGGGGGCAAATTCAATTTGCATTCTTTCAAATAAATATTTACCATATATTGATAATCAATATAATTACGTATTATATAACAAAAACGATATTGAGAAATATTATAATTTAGCAATTGCGCAATTATCAATATTAAATAGTATAAATCATTACATTAATTTGAAAAATAAACCTATTGCAGTTGAGTTTTTGCCTCCGTTATATAATAATTATCAAATTAATATGAGCAAAGGTAAAGCAGAATATTATTTTAATAATTTCACATCTTTTGCGAACGAAAATATTAATTTTTTATGGACAGGGTATGACTTTAATTCATATTATATTGATAAAGTTGATTTATTGCGATATTCTCAATTGATTAACAAAATGCCGGTTTATTTAGATAATTATTTTGCAAAACAAGAAGAAGTTAAGGATACTATTAATGATTTTATTCTTTCGAATTATCCAAAAAAGATTTTGCTTACTGATATTTTTGATACTTATAATTTAGATCTTCCCGATGATTTATACAGTTATATTAATGAATCGAAATACATATTAAATTTATTCCCATACAATGAGATCGAATCGGTAAAAACATCAATGATGGCAGAATATTTATGGAATTCAGCAGAATTTAATCCGGATGAAATTTTATGGAAAATATTAAATGCAAGATACGGCAGCAAACTGGCTAAAGAATTGGTTTATTTCAATAAATATTATACACAAATTGAAGAATTATATTACAAATCAAAATTATTTGGTTTTGAAAAAAAAGATGAACGGCACTTCGAATCAATTCATAAACAAATAAGTAATTCATTATTAAGAATCAGTATATATCCAAATGGCAAAGAGGTTTATCAATATCTTACGGAAATTAAAGATTCTTTGGTAAGAAAGATCCCTGGAGGTGTTGATTAAATTTAATAAATTTTAACATCTCAATGTATCAACATTTTATTTATTTGCTATTTTTGAGTTAGATATTATATTTTATATATGCTTGAAGAAAGAGAATCATATTACGAGGAAAATAGCTACGATGAATTGTTAGGCAAATATGAAGATATGCTAAAGAATGACAAATTAATTTACTTTGATGTTGAAGAGTTCGAAAGCATTATTGATTATTATTTAGATAACCTTGATTATAATAAAGCATTTACTGCAGCTGAAATAGCTTTCCTCCAACATCCGAACTCAGCCGCTATTTTATTAAAAAAGAGTCAGGTGTTTTTAGAAAAAGGTCATCCTGCCGAAACCCTGAAAATATTAGAAGAATTAGAAAATTACGAAGTTTTTAATTTTGAAATTCCATTGATAAAAGGAAATGCTTATTGTTTACTAGGAAACCATGTAAAAGCTGAAGAGGAATTTAATCGGTCCCTGGAATTATCCGTTGAAAATAAACTGGAAACATTGTTTAATATCTCAAGTATATTAACCGAAAACAATAATTTTAAATTAGCGATTGAGTATCTTGTACAAGCCTTTTCAATTGAACAGAATAATCTGGATATTATTTACGAATTGGCTTATTGCCATATGATGGAAGGTGATTATGAAAAAAGTATATTTTTTTATAATAAATATCTAGATATTGATCCGTTTGCAGATAATATTTGGTTTGCTCTAGGAGAGATATACGATAAATTAGATGATTATAACAAAGCCATTGAAGCATACGATTTTGCATTGGCATTAAATAACAAACATTTACCTGCATATTTCAATAAAGCAAATAATTTATTGAATCAGGGAGATGCAATAAATGCAATAAAAATACTTAATGAAGTTTTAAAATCCGATGCAAAAAATTTACAAGCTTTATGTTGCATTGGTGAAGCTTACGAAAAAATTAATAATTATTCTTCAGCAAGTTTATATTATAACCAGGTAATTGAAATTGACCCTTTTTACCCTGATGGCTGGTATGGATTAGGAATTGTTGAAATGTATAGGGACAATTATAATTTAAGTTCAGAATATATTAAAAAAGCTATCGATTTTGACAATGATAACGGCGATTACTGGTATGCATATGGTAAAGTATTGGTAAGAATGAAAGCCTTTAATAAAGCCAAAGCAGCCTTTAAAAAAGCTATTGAGATTGATATTTACGACTTTGAATCGTGGCTTTTATATGCCGATATTTTTTGGGTACAAGGAATTTATAATGAAGCTATAAATATTTTATTGAACGGGTATGAGTATAATTCAGGAATTGCTGAATATACTTATAAAATAGCTGCTTATTTTATATGTTTGAATAACAAGGAACAAGCTGTTAAATACTTAATGAAAGCCTTAAGTATAAATAACACTCAGATACAATTTATCTATAATTACATACCCGAAGATAAAATACCTAAATACATTACATCAATTATTAATAAATATAAAGTATAATAAAATGAATTATCAACTGCCGTATATTCCCGAAAGAACAAAAAAAAAGAGGGAAAGTGGTCTTACAATGATGATGGATAAAGGCTTAAGTTTAAATGAAGTTAAGAATTTTATTGAAGTTAGTGCAGATTATTCAGATTTAGCAAAAATTGGATTCGGCACAGCGCTAATTGTAAAAAATCTTGAAGAAAAAATAAAGTTATATAAAAAGGCCAATATTCAACCATACTTCGGCGGAACATTATTTGAATTATTTATTGCCCGTAATAAATTTGAAGAATACAGAAAATTTATAAATAAATATAAATTAGAAGTAATTGAAATTTCAGATGGTTCGTTTGAAATGTTTCATGAAGAGAAATTAAAATACATAGAGATCATGTCAAAGGAAGTTACTGTTTTATCAGAAGTTGGTTCGAAAAAGAAAGGTGTAGTCATTCCGCCTGAGAAATGGATTAAAATGATGAAAGATGAATTAGAAGCTGGTTCGTGGAAAGTAATTGCAGAAGCCAGGGAAAGCGGGACAATTGGCATTTATAATTCTGATGGAACACCTAATGCTGGTTTAATAACGGATATTATTGAACATATTAATCCGGAAAATGTATTATGGGAAGCTCCCAATAAACCACAACAAGTTTATTTTATAAAATTATTAGGAGCCAATGTTAATTTAGGTAATATTGCTACAAACGAAGTGTTTCCATTAGAATCTTTACGATTGGGCTTAAGAGGGGATACTTTTTTCGATTTTTTACCTGAATAGTAATTCACATTAATTTAAGTCAATAATTATTACTTGTATTAAATAATTCATCAGTTGTTTTATTTGAATACAAATATCCTGAATTAATAAATTTTTAAATATAATTTTTTAAGTGAAAAAATATTTTCTGTTTTTTTTAAAAGGTGCAGGAATGGGCACTGCAAATGTAATTCCTGGAGTCTCAGGAGGAACAATTGCCCTAATTACCGGCATATTCGAAAAATTAATAAATTCTATTAAGTCTTTCGATTTAAAAGCAATAAAATTGTTATTTACCGGTAAGTTTAAAGAATTCAACCATTATGTCAATTTTAATTTTTTGTTATCAGTATTTATAGGTATTTTGTTTAGTGTTGTAACACTCGCAAAAATATTAGATAATTTGTTCAGAAATTATCCGGTCTATATATGGGCTTATTTTTTTGGACTTATACTAGCCTCCATCTATTTTATAGGCAAAACTGTTGAAAAATGGAACACATCTGTAATAATTTCTTTTATTGCAGGAGGAGTTATCGCTTTTGGTATTACCTTTTTAAACCCTGCTACTGAAAATGAAAATTTCGTTTATTTAATAATATGTGGTATAGTAGCTATATGTAGCATGATTTTACCTGGACTTTCAGGTTCGTTTGTTTTGATTTTAATGGGTAATTATCAATTAGTTGTTATTGAAGCAATAAATAATATAAGGCTCGATATTTTACTTCCCTTATTACTTGGTGCAGGTGTTGGATTGCTTGCCTTTTCTCATCTTTTATCATGGATTTTTAAGAAATTTAAAGATCAAACTATTTCATTATTAACAGGTTTTATTCTTGGTTCTTTAGGAATTCTTTGGCCATGGAAAAATGAAATTTATAAGGTTGATTCTTTCGGTAATCCGTTTTTAAAAGATAACGGAGAGTATATTGTGCAAAGTTATGAAAGGTATTTACCCAAACAATTTAATAGTGAGGTTTTTTTAGCAATTACATTTGTTATTATTGGTATTATATCGATTTGGATTATTGAGAAGTATGCAGAAGCTAAAAAGTGAGATATTTTTAATAATTTTGAATGATTTAAATACCAAATTATGAAGTTATACGGTTTAATCGGATTTCCATTAGATCATTCCTTTTCTAAAGGATACTTTACCAATAAATTTAAGGAAGAGAATATTAGAAATTCGAAATATGTAAATTTTCCTATTGACAACATCAATAAAATTCCAGATATTATTATAAATAATCGTTGTTTACTGGGATTGAACGTCACAATTCCTTATAAAGAACAGGTAATTAAATATTTAGATGAATTAGACCCTGCTGTTGAAGAAATAGGTGCAGTAAATACTATTAAAATAACAAGAACCGGAACCAGCATTAATTTAAAAGGTTACAATACCGATGTTTACGGATTTGAAAATTCAGTAGCGCCCTTAATTATAAAAGATATACATAAAAAAGCATTGATTTTAGGTACAGGGGGCGCGTCGAAAGCCATAAAGTATATTTTTAAAAAATTAAACATTGAATTTATTTCGGCATCAATTGAGGAATTAAAAGAAAATGAAATCAGGTATGAGGAGATTGATGAAAAAATGATGAAACAGAGATTAATAGTTGTACATTGCACGCCATTAGGCACTTATCCTGATATAAATACTTTTCCACCTATACCCTATAATTTTATTACACCCGATCATATTTTATTCGATTTAGTATATAATCCTTCGGAAACAGTATTTTTGCGAAGAGGAAAAGAAAAAGGAGCTAAAATTAAAAATGGATTGGAAATGCTTCATTTACAGGCAGAAAAAGCTTATGAAATTTGGAATAGTTAATATGAGTTATCATAAAAATATTAATATATTTATTTTATTATTGGCAGTTATATTGATGTTTGCCTGTAATAATAGTATTTTTAAAAAGAATAATGCAAATAAAATCATTGTTGAAAATGGTGAAGAATTTGAAATAAAATTAAAATCAAATCCTTCAACTGGTTACAGATGGAAAATTGGTGAGGATTCTGATACTTCTAATATCAGGTTGTTAGATATAGAAGAAATCAGAGAAAAAACCGAATTTGTAAAAATTGGCGCTCCTATTGACGAAACATGGAAATTTAAAGCAATAAACAAAGGCAATTCAACTATAGTTTTTTATTATTTGCGCGATTGGGAAAATAAACCGCCTGTTGACTCGGCTATTTATAGGTTAAAAATTAAGTAGTTTAAGAAATAATTATAATGAATCAGCCAAATATTTGGAAAGAAAAATATAATATACATTCCTACGATGCAGATTTTTTAGCCAAATGTAAATTAACTTCTATACTGCAGTTTTTTCAGGATGTTGCATGGAAACAAGCTGAGAGCTTGTCTTTTGGTTATACTGATTTATTAAAACAAGGTAAATTTTGGGCTTTGTCAGGCTTGGTTATTGAAATATTGGAATATCCAAATTGGGGAGATATAGTTCAGGTTAATACATGGCCGAAAGGTATTGATAGTCTCCTGGCTTTAAGAGATTTCGAAATATATAAAGATTCCAAATTATTATGTAAATCTGCAAGTTCTTGGTTAGTTTTGGATTTAAAAACAAGGCGGCCTCAAAAAGTTGAACAGGTATTTACTAATTTTAATTCTTATTGTAATAAACAGGCGATTGATTACAAATTTAGAAGGATAAATATCCCAGAAGTGATTGATTATAAGCATAGTATTCAAGTAAAATATTCCGATGTTGATGTTAATAGTCATGTAAACAATGTAAAATATGTAGAATGGGCTTTAAATTGTTTGTCACCGGATATTTTTGAAAAGAGAGAAATTAAAAGAATTGAGATAAATTTTTTATCAGAATGTGGTTTTGGGGATGAAATAAAAATTGGCTAC
>JAFGQQ010000158.1 GCA_016935595.1 Bacteroidales bacterium | reverse complement strand
ATTTTCAGGAAACCCATCCCTTGAAACCATCCATGAATGGTACCTTCCAGCCTCGAAGATTTTAGGAATATCTTTAAATAGATAATCAATTTTGTTTGTTAAAATTACTGTACTTGCAATGCCATGATATACATTCGGGAGGTTATAAAGTTTGGCGCCATAAACTTCGGCAATGGCCTGATGTCCCAAACAAACCCCAAGAATGCTTTTTGTTGGCCCAAGAATTGTAATTAACTCCTTGGTAATTCCTGCTTCATCTGGAATTCCGGGTCCTGGCGAAAGAATTATTTTATCGTATTTTGCGGCTTCTTCGACTGTTATCTGGTCGTTTCGAAAAACATCAACCTGATTGTCTGTTAGTTGTTCGACATAATGCACCAGGTTGTAGGTGAAAGAATCGTAATTATCAATGACTAATATTTTCATGTTTAAAAGGTTTACTGGTTAAGAATTCATAATTGATTTGCCATTTCGATGGCTTTTTTCAGGGCAGCAAGTTTGTTGTTCACTTCCTTTAATTCGCTTTCTTCGTTCGAAGCTGAAACGATTCCGGCACCTGCCTGATAAAACAAAGTATTATCTTTGCTTAAAAAAGTACGGATCATAATCGCATGGTTAATATCTCCCTTTAAAGAAATATATCCTAAACACCCGCCATAATATCCCCTTTTTTTATTTTCATATTTATCGATGAGTTCCATGGCTTTGTATTTTGGTGCGCCGGATAAAGTTCCTGCAGGGAAGGAGTCGCCCATGACTTTTATGGTATTTGTGCCTTTGGGCATTGTGCCGGTAACCTTCGAAACCATATGTAATACATGCGAATAGTAATGAATTTCCTTATAATATTCAACATGCACATTTTTAGCGTTACGGCTGATGTCATTTCTTGCCAGGTCAACTAACATAACATGTTCAGCGTTTTCTTTTGGGTCTTTCGAAAGCTCTTCTGCTAAATCCTTATCTTTTAAATCATCGCCGGTTCTTTTAAATGTTCCGGCAATTGGATTTATAGAAACAGAATTTCCGCTGATTTCAATCTGAGGTTCGGGTGATGAACCAAAAATCCGGTATGAGCCAAAATCAAAATAAAATAAATAAGGAGACGGATTAATTGACCTAAGGGAACGATAAACATTAAATTCATCACCGGAAAATTTTTGAGAAAATTGGCGTGATAAAACAATTTGAAACACATCACCACGGTAGCAATGATTTTTTCCTTTTAATACCATGTTTTTGTATTCATCATCAGTAATGTTTGAATTTTCATTATTGTTGGAGTTAAATTTAAATAATGAATAGTTCCGGCTTTTTATCAAGGATTCAATTTCATCAATTTCACTTTTTTCGCCCGGCAGCAGGTTTTCAATAATAGTTAATAAGTTTTTATGATGGTTTATGGCAATAATATAGCGGTAAAAATAATAGGCCATATCTGGAATTTTTTCAGCCTGGCTAACAGGGCTTTGAAATTTAATATTTTCGAAATACTGTATTGCGTCGTAACCAGTATAGCCAAAAATTCCATTTATTTCGGAATTATCAGAATCCGCAGAAATTTCAAAATAACGGATAAATTCCATTAATTTAACAGGAACAACATGAATATCGGAGATTTTTGTTTGCTGTTCTGTTTGTCCCGGATATTTTATTTTTACTGTAAAATCGCTTGCCGTAAAGGAAGCAATTGGGTTCATGCAGATAAATGAGAAACTGTTTTTCTCACCGCGGTAATCGGCTCCTTCAAGCAAAAAGGAATGTGGAAATAAGTCCCTGATTTTAAGATATATTCCTACCGGCGTGATAATATCAGCTAAAATTTGCTTTGTTCTAACAGAAATTGATATTTTATTCATTTTATACGTGTTAATTAAAAGTTTTATAAATAAAAAAGGCTGTCCTTTGGTGGTAGACAGCCTTATAGTTGCATATAATAATACTTATCTCTTCCACCAAGAATATGCGAATTGCCACCACCACCAATTTGTATTTTTTAGATTTTTAATCATATTTTTTGAATTAAAAAAGGCTTGTCGTTTTTCGACAAGCCTTAGTTTTTTTATAATAGCAGCTTTGCCTTATCACGACTTCATGATAAAAACATTTGCCACCACCATATGTTATTAATTCTTTTCATTTAATATTATAAGTTGCAAATATGAAAATTCTTTTTTAAAAAACAAAACAGAGCACGAATATTTTTTTGCATATTTATACATAATAATCTGGTAATTAAAGTAAAAATGTGGAATAATTTTTTATTAACACATTTTTAATCTATTATTTTCATCCATTTACCCTTGTTTTAAAGCCATTCATCAAATTGTAATACATTCATATATAAAAATTTGGGAATTTAATTAAAATTGTTAGATATTTGGGCTTTTATTAAAAAATATACCAAAAGGCTGCAACTTTAAATAAAACAACATATTATAAAATGAGAAATAGTTTTTGTGGAAATGTTATTGGAATTTTTTTAATTTTTTTAACAATAAACGTTAGTTATTCGCAAACTGTTGATTATATAAGCGATACAGTTTGTTATGGTAATCCGGTTGTTCTAACCGTCACATACACCGGTGTATCGGCCACTGATATTGGTGAAGTTTTATGGGATACAGACGGAGATGGAAAATATCACGGCACGAAAGATTTAAAAGGTAATACAATACAATATACATTTGACAGGCCTGATACTTTTAATGTAGGAGTAAGGCTTGGATTGAATAACGGGGACTCAATAACTATTGCTACTGATAAAGGAAAGAAAGTAATTGTTCATCCTCTGCCGGATGTTGATTTCACTGCGACTAATTTATGCCCTGGTGCTTTTTCGAGATTAGAATCGATATCTGATTTAAAGAGTAGTACTGGATTTTTTTCGTGGGATATTGGGATTAATTCATCAATTGATTATACAAATCCGGATATTTCCCATATGTTTAGTAATTCAACAACAAACGTAAAGCTTAAAGTTATAAATTCTTATGGATGTGCCGATTCTTTGGTAAAAGCTATTGTGTTGAATTCAAATCCTGTCGCTGATTTTGAAGTTAATGAAGTAAATTGCCCTGGTGACACTGCATTTTTTAATAATATGTCCTCATCGCTTTCTGAACCGGGGGCTCAATATATATGGAAATTTGGCGATGATATACAGGATTTTACAGAAGCAAATCCGTATCATGTTTATGCAAATTCGGGGAGTTATATTGTTACACTTGCAATAATATCGGAAAACGGTTGTAAAGATACATTAGAAGTGCCTGTAATAGTTCCAGTCAGGACTAATGTGGTTATTTCTGCCACAAAAGATACAATATATTATGGTGAAACTTCAATTTTAGATGCTGGAAATAGTGCATTTTCAGAATTTGTCTGGTCTACGGGGGAAACTGGAAGTTCCATAATTGTGAACCGGACAAATGAGTATTCGGTTATTGCTATTGACAATGAGGGATGCATAAGTAAAGATACGGTTAGTATTGTTGCTTTCGCAGGATATAATCCCGACGAAATTATTGCAATAAATAATATTATTTCTCCTAATAGTGATAAAAACAGATACCTCGAATTTTATAACCTTGAAGCCTATGGAAAT
>JAFGQQ010000157.1 GCA_016935595.1 Bacteroidales bacterium | reverse complement strand
ATTGAAAAAGATTTCATTGTTTGGTATAATAAATATAATCTGCAAATCCCGGAAATGGATGAGCAGCATAAACGCATTGTAAAACTGGTAAATGAATTTAAAGAAGCATGGGATTTAAAAAAATCAGCGAATGAACTTGTGAAAATCATTAAAAACTTAATAAATTATTCATCATATCATTTCAAATCGGAAGAAGAATATATGGGAGAATATAAATATACTGAAATTAAGGAACATAAAGCAGAGCATAAAAAATTGACTGAATTATTGCAAAAAGTAGAAAAAGATCTTTCCAAAAATAAACAAGACCAGGTTCAAAATGATTTAGAAAATATTAAAAAGCAGTTAATAGATCATTTTACCGAAAGCGATTCAAAATATATCGATACTTTTAAAATGTTCGGGCATTGATATTAAGAAATCATATTAATCCAATTGAATTTTAATTACAAAATCCATTTGTAAAGAATAGAAATGAATATCTTTGCATAAAACCCTCATAGAGGGATCCCGATAAATACCGGGATAGCTAATGATCCTTTGCGAGAGTAAAGGCTGATTTAAACAGTATATTACTAATTTAGTCACTTGTAATAATTATTATGGCAATACGTTTTTTTAAATTACCTGCGCATAAACAGTTCAATTATATTCCACGTTATTATGACGAACGAAAGGAAGAATTAAATGAAAGAATTAAACAAATTGAGCTGGAGATGGGGGTAAGGGATCCGGATAAAAATTATGTTCCGAAAATTAAAGGTCAATTTAAAAGTCAATATTATCGGAATATTAAGGAAAGGAAACAGTCAAATTTTCGGTTAATTATTATTTTAATTGCACTTTTTTTAATAGCCTATTTAATATTTTTCAAAGCCATTTTTTAATATACAATAGCAAATACAGGAAGTAAATATTTTATGGCAGATATAATCCAGTTATTACCCGATTCTGTTGCTAACCAGATTGCTGCCGGGGAAGTTATTCAAAGACCTGCTTCAGTTGTAAAAGAATTAATTGAGAATGCAATTGATTCGGGAGCTTCAAAAATTATTGTAAATATTAAAGATGCCGGCAGAACATATATTCAAATTATTGATAATGGTTGCGGAATGTCGGAGACTGATGCAAGGATGGCTTTTGAGAGACATGCAACTTCGAAGATTAAAAAAGCTGATGATCTGTTTGCCATAAGAACAATGGGTTTTAGGGGAGAAGCATTGGCTTCGGTTGCTGCTGTTGCCGAAATTGAACTAAAAACCAGGTTGCATGGTGAAGAACTGGGTACACATATCTCAATTGCAGCGTCTGAGGTTATAAACCAGGAAACCGTCAATTGTCCTGAAGGAAGTAATTTTATTGTTAAAAATTTGTTTTTTAATATTCCTGCCCGCCGCAAATTCTTAAAAACCGATTCAACCGAAATTCGTCATATTATCAGTGAGTTTCAAAAAATTGCCATACCAAATCCTGAAATCCAGTTTTCTTTAACTCATAATAATTCTGTCATTTATGATTTACCTTCTGAAAATTTACTTAAACGGATAATAAACTTGTTTGGCAAATCTATAAGTCAAAACCTGATTTCAATTAACACTCATTCCAATATGGTTAATGTTTCCGGTTTTATTGGGAAGCCCGAACACGCAAAGAAGAAATCGGGCGAGCAGTTTTTCTTTGTTAATAACAGGTTTATGCGACATCCTTATTTTCATAAAGCGGTGCTTACAGCTTACGAAAATATTTTATCTCTTGATACTCACCCAACATATTTTATTTTTTTTGAAATTAATCCTGAATCAATTGATATTAATATTCATCCAACAAAAACCGAAATAAAATTTGAAGAAGAAAAGTCAGTTTGGCAAATTTTACAGGCAACAATAAAACAATCTCTCGGAAAATTTAATATTACGCCTTCTCTCGATTTTACCAAAGAAGGTGTTGTTGATATACCTGTATTAAGAAAAAACCAGGAAATTAAATCTCCTGAGATTGAAATTAATCCGGATTATAATCCTTTTGATACGAATAAAAAAGCACCACAAAAGTATTTTAATAAAAATATAGAAAACTGGGATACACTATATTCGGGATTAGAATCGGCTGAAAGTTTGAAAAATAGACAGGAACCAACTGAAGAATCTGTTCAAAAAGAAATTAAACACGATAAACCAGACAGATCATTTGATAACAATTATAATTTTTACCAGTTAAAAAATAAATACATTCTTACGCCTGTAAAATCCGGATTAATGATAATTGACCAAAAACGGGCACACGAAAGGATTTTGTATGAAAGGTATCTTAAATCGCTCACCCATAATTTTGGTATCGCACAGCAAGATTTGTTCCCGCAAACTATCGAAATAAATCCTGCTGACCAGCCAGTCTTATCTGAAATTATTGAAGATTTAAGTAAATTAGGATTTGATGTTCGGGAATTTGGCAAAAACACTTATATTATTAATAGCTATCCGGCCGACTTGGTTTATAATGATCCTAAGGAGATTATTATAAATTTTATAAATGAATTTAAGCAAACCAAAGATGATATTAAATTAAAGGTTAAAGATAAGCTTGCAATTTCATTGGCTAAAGCTTCTGCCATAAATTACGGACAAAAACTGAACAATGAAGAAATGAGGGAAATTATCGACCGTCTTTTTGCATGTGAGTATCCTAATTATTCACCCACCGGAAAAGCAGTAATTTCAATTTTTTCAATAGAAGATGTTGATAAAAGGTTTTAAATTTAAAAGGCTAAGATAAATTATGTTGAAATTATTGAACTGTTGTCGCAGGTTACTTGTTACTAGTTACT
>JAFGQQ010000156.1 GCA_016935595.1 Bacteroidales bacterium | reverse complement strand
CGGTTGAAGATATTGCTGAAAAAGGTGGTCAATTACTTGGTGAGGCAATTAAGCGTATGAGAAACAGGCAGGTTTTTATAAAAGAAGGATACGATGGAGAATACGGTATAATTAAAGTATTTAATGAAAATGAGCTGAAAATAAATGCTGCCCAATCAACCTTGTTTTCATATGAGATAATAGAAAAAACCGAAACTCCGGAGCCAAGAAAACTATTGAACTTTAACTTAAAAGAATACCAGGAAATTTCAAAAGGCATTGATTTTCAGGATTTACCTGTTTCTGAACCATTAAAGGTTAAGGAAGAACCTGCAATATATGGCTTAAATAATGAACAAATAAAGGCAGTGAAACATTATAAAAACCCTGCTTTAGTCATTGCCGGTCCAGGAACCGGTAAAACAAGGGTTTTAACATACCGCATTTGTCACCTGGTTGAAAATTTCAATATTCCACCTGATAACATTCTTGCGGTTACTTTTACAAATAAGGCATCTGCAGAAATTAAAGAAAGAATACTAAAAACATCGGTTAAAAGCCTTGCCGGTAAAATTACTATCGGAACATTCCATTCTCTCGGATTAAGAATTATATCGGAATATTGCTCTTTGCTAAACCGAAAAGCTGACTTTATTATTATCGATGAAAATGATAAAATCCAGGTCCTGAAAAAAATAGGGTACACCAATAATTATAAGCAAATAATTGAATGCATTTCAAAAGAAAAGCAGTCGCTTTCGTTAATCAATTCAATAGAAGATGATTATTTGCGGCAGGCATTTATCAATTATGATGAAAATCTTTATAAATCAAATGCTTTTGATTTTGATGACTTGATATATCAAGCCTACCGGTTACTAAAAATGAATAATAATATTTTAGAAAAAGTTAGGCAAAAATACCGGTTTATAATTATTGATGAGTTCCAGGATATTAACTACGCCCAGTTTGAACTGATAAAACTACTATTAGGAAATGAAAATAATTTAATGGCAATTGGTGACCCAAACCAGGCAATATATGGTTTTAGAGGTGCGAATAATGAATACATTAACAATTTTAAAACAACCTTTAGTAACTCGCATGTTTATACCTTAAATACCAGTTATCGTTGTACCAACAATATTTTAAAAGCTTCCCATAATATTTTGCCTAAAAATGAAACTATTCAATTAATCGGTCAAAAAACAGGCGATAAAGTTATAATTCAACAAAATCTCACTGAAAAAAGTGAAGCGGAATGTATTGCCCGAAAAATCGAAAAAATGATAGGTGGATTAAGGCATTTTTCAATGGACAGCCAAATTGCAGATGGAAATGAAGATTTCAATATATCCGGTTTATCGCAGTTTGCTGTGCTTGGGCGTACAAAAAGCGTATTACAACCATTCGAAAAAGCTTTTAACGACCATAGCATTCCATACCAGTTAATTGGTGATGAAAAACTAACTGAAAGGCCGGAAATTAAGGACCTTATTTCTGTATTTAAATATATTGAGTCAAAAAATCCAATATATATTAACCCTGATTTAAAAACATTTGTAATAAAACATACAGATGTTTTTCAAACTTTAAATATTAGGGGGCAGGTTGAATTTATATTAAATAATATCCATCCTGATTTTTCAAAAATTAATGAAACCCAATATAAATTATTAGTTAAATTTTCTGAAAATTGTGCCAATTCAGGTGAGCTTATCCGAAATATCTCATTAAGCAATGAAGCAGACCTTTTCAATTCAGGCGAAAAAGTCTCGCTTATGACAATTCATGCCTCTAAGGGATTGGAATTTGAATGCGTTTTTATTGCAGGTTGTGAGGAAGGAATCATCCCTTACTCTCTATTTCCCGAATATAAAAGTAATATTGATGAAGAAAGCCGGTTGTTATATGTTGGTATGACAAGAGCTAAAAACTACCTATACTTGTGCCACTCTGAGAAACGTTTTTATAGCGGAAGAGAAATGCAATTAAATCGTTCCGGGTTTATAAATAGAATTGATGAAAGTATAATTTCCTATGATCAATCCATACAATATAAACGCAATAAACAGGGTTATCAGTTAAGTTTATTTGACTAATAATTATTATCTATCAGATTAAAATCTAAAAAATTATTACTAAAAAATTCTATTTTTATAGTAAAGTTTAATTATCAAAAAAAAATAAATCTTAATAAGGAAAAAATAAACTAAAATTGCATTTTTTTTTATATTTAATGTATAAAAATTTTAAGAAGTAGAAATGTTGAACTTTTTGAATAAACCATTCGATTTCTTTGAGCATAGAAAAAATTTGTGGATTTTAACTGCTGGTTGTTTTCTGTTTTGGATTCCATTCATTTATCTTTACGGGCCACTTAAATTTTACACAGTTAATGGATATGAGAAAGTAAAAAATATTTTACTATTTATTGTTCCATGTATTATTATCGTTCTTGTTCATTTTTTTATCATACAGAAATATATTTTTAAAAAATTTACAATAGGAACTTCAATACTTTGGTTTCTTTGGATAGACTTGTTATGTTGCATTTGCAGTTTTTTAATAAATGCTTTTGTTTATTTTGACGGGTATTTGTCACTTATCAGGTTTTTAAGGTTTACATCAGTAATTTCATTTACAACGATAATGCCTGCTGCAATTATATTATTGGTTCATTATATTATAAAACTAAGGCTTAGAATAAGTTTATTTGAAATTGGTTCGTTTGAAAAACAAATTGAATTTTTACAAATATTTGATAACAATAACCGCCGATCAGTAAAAATTCCAATAGAATCGATATTGTATATTTCCTCTGCAGATAATTATATTGTTATTAATTATAATGACAACAATAAAAAAAAGCACAAATTACTGCGCAATACTCTTAGTGCTGTTGAAGAACAGTTAATAAAAAAAAATGTGGATATCAAAAGATGCCATAAAAGTTATTTAGTCAACCTCCAATTAATAAAAAAAATTACCGGAAATGCAGCAGGTTATAAAATTCAACTAAAAGGCCTTGATAATCCGATCCCTGTTTCAAAATCATACAAAGAATCTTTTATTCATCTTTTAAAACAAGAGTAAACTGAAACCCAAACACCTTTAAACAGTTTTTTCTTTTTATTTGAATTTCAATAAATTGAATAAAAAACAATAAAAATTTTAACCTTTTCATTTGTCCCATTTTCTTTTCATTTGTCCCTGACCGGTTTTAATTCATCACATTTTTTTTTCAATTATCCCTTTTTTTTTCATGAATAGATAACAGATTTTATGTTTGTCTGTTTTATGTAGGTTTTTTGTTAAGGACTAATGTAGTTTTTATAAAATTTTATAATCGATCAAGTATTACTTATAAATCAAAGTACAATGAAAAAATTATCTGTTATTTTAATTTCATCCCTTGTTTTTTGGGTAAATATAAATTCACAAACAGCAATAACACCTTCAACGGGTGATGGTTCAAGTAATAATCCATACCAGGTTACAACACTCGAAAACCTGTACTGGGCTGTTCAGCGAACCAATACTTATTTTATTCAAACTGCCGACATAAATGCGGCCGATACAAGAAACTGGAACAGTGGAGCTGGATGGTATCCATATGAGACTTATTCGTTTCATTATAATGGAAATGGATATGTAATTGATAGTTTATTTATTAATCGTTCTACAACAGATTATGTTGGCTTAATAGGTAAAATATTTGGCAGTTATATTGATAATCTTGTACTTACGAATGTTAATATTACAGGACAAAACTATGTTGGTGGTTTACTAGGATATAACAGTACTACAAACTTTACAAATTGCTATGTTACCGGAAAAATTAATGGTTCGGCCAATAATGTTGGCGGATTAATTGGATACAGTTATTATAATTCAGAAGTGACTAATTGTTACAGTATTGTTGATGTTACAGGTGTGCAGTATGTTGGAGGTCTTATAGGGTATGCAAATCAATATTCAACTTATTCGAACTGTTATAGTAAAGGTAGTGTATCATCTACCGGAACTTATTCCGGTGGTTTATTTGGGATGTGTATGTCATCTGTAAATAATAGCTATAGTTCATGCGATATATCATCTACAAGCGTTGGTGTTGGAGGATTTTTAGGCTATTCGCATATTGGTGCAAACTTAACAAACTGTTACAGTACAGGTAGTGTTTCCGGCTCCGGTACAGTTGGCGGTTTTGTAGGATTTGCCTTTTCCCTAGATTGTTCGAATTGTTTCTGGGATACTGATAGCTCCGGCACTACAACAAGTGTGGGTAGTAATAATTCAGGTAATACCCTCCCAACAGGTAAAACGTCAATACAAATGCGCGATTATACCACATTTTTTAATACGGGCTGGGATTTTATTAACGAAACAAAAAATGGCAGTAATAGTTACTGGGGATTTAATAAAGAAGAAAATGATGGTTATCCTTTTCTGACTATGCAGGGCTATACCCATAACCCTCCGCCGGTTTTAGCTGCAGATTCCATTACAGGACTGGAATTAACTGCAGCTACCTGTAATTTTACGGTTTATGATGGCAACCAAACATGCACTCAATATGGGATTTGCTGGAATACGACAGGCACTCCGGCATTCAGCGATAATTATTCGAATGAAGGAACAATATGTGCATTTGGAAGCAATACTTCAGGGCTAACAGGGCTCGATACAAATAAAATTTATTATGTTAGGGCTTATGTAATAAATACTGTTGATACAGGTTATAGCAATGTTATTAGCTTTGGGTCATTTTGTTTACCTGAAATCACAACATTAAAAGTAACAGGTATAACAGATTCAACCGCTTTGGGAAACATATCAATAACTAAACTGGGAATCCCTTTACTTAATGCGTGTGGTGTTTGCTGGAACACTGTTGGTTCGCCAACTCTAAATGATAACTACAGCAACCAGGGAGGTGTCAGTGATACAGGCACTTATTCTGTCCCAATTACCGGTTTATCATATAATACAAAATATTACGTACGTGCTTATGCCATAAATGAATTAGATACAGTTTATGGTATTGATACCAGTTTTAATGCAGTACATAGCGAATTTACTGCTTCTACCGTTATTATTAATTTTGGAGATACTTTAGTAGGATTGACAAAACAACAATCATTTTATATTAAAAATACAAGTGAAACAGAACTAAATATCACGTCAATAAATTTTCCTTTTTTTCAATATGAAATATCTCCTTCCACGGCTGATATTTCTGAAAATGACAGCGCATTTTTTACATTAAGTTTTACACCCGATACTTCTAAAAACTATAACGGTAATATAATATTCACAAGCAATGCTGGTTCAGATACCATAGAAGTGATTGCCTCTGCTTATTACCAAAAAGCAATAGATGCAGGAAATGGAATATCTTTCGACGGTACTAGTAACTACATAGAAATGCCGCATAATTCAAGTCTGAATCCTGATAACTTTACTATTTCATTTTGGGCAAAATGGAATGGCAGTACAGGTACTTATCAATCTATAATTACTTCCAGGTCAAGTTCTCCTCAAAAGGGATATATTATCTATGTTTCACCAGCGGG
>JAFGQQ010000155.1 GCA_016935595.1 Bacteroidales bacterium | reverse complement strand
GTATAAAAAGCAGTTTTATTATCGTTTGCCCAGGCAACAGATCCATCCGTATTAGGAATGGCAATATCGAAAACCTCATCAGTTTCCAGATTTTTAAAATAAACCATCCAAAGTCTGCGACTGAGCGTATCCACACTATATGCCATTATTTTATTATCAGGGCTTATATTTATATCAGCAACCTCAAAATAATCATATCCTTCGGCCATTTCATTTACATTTAATAAAACCTCTTCCTTATTATTCAGGCTATCTTTTTTCCTGCAATAAATGGGATATTCTTTTTTCTCTTCATACCTGGAATAATACCAATATCCATTTTCGAAAAATGGCACTGATTCATCGGTTTGTTTTATTCTTTTAATAATTTCTTTATACACCTTTTTCTGAAACTTTTCGGTATGTTTCATTACCTTTTTCAGGTAATCATTCTCAGCATTCAAGTATTCAATTACCTTAGGATTTTCTCTCTCTTTTAACCAGTAATAATAATCTATTCGAGTATCTCCGTGGATAGTCAGTTCTTTTTTAATTTTTTCTGCAACTGGAGGTTGAATTTCATCAATATTTGCACAGCCCATTAATAAAACTATATAAATGGATAATTCAAAAAAAGTTGATAATTTGGTAAACATAGCTATTAATTTTTAAAAATAAAGCAATCACAATTTCTTAAATTTATTTATATCTTACAATATTTAAGACAGGAAAAATTATAAGAATCTAGTGATTATTTTAGAATATAAATAAGATTATTAATTTTAAAGTTAGAAAAAATTTTTAAAATTTATTACAATGCAACGAAGATTAACCAGATCAAAAAACAGGATTATTGCAGGTGTTTGTGCAGGAATTGCTGAATTTTTAGGTTGGGATGTGGGATTAGTCAGAGTATTATATATACTTATCAGCCTTTTCAGTGCAGCTTTTCCAGGAACAATTACTTATATTATATTATGGATTATTATGCCTTCAAGCGAAAATTATTATTAAAAAAAAATCCCTGAAGCATTACTTCAAGGATTTTCCATATAATGAAATTTAATTATTTTAATGTTAGCTTTTTATTTATTTTAGATATAGCTGTTTCTATCGATTCATCTGGTTTAATATAATTATAATCTCCCCAGAAATCATCATCTTTAAAATAATCAACCTGATCAATAAATACATCATTAATTTTTGCACTTTCTTTAAATGGGAACTTATCGACATTATCTTTGTCAAGCTTGGTGACTGCCATTTCTAACATGGTAGTATAAATCGAACCAAATAGTTTTTTATCCCATTTACATTTAAATTTTAATTCAGATCTCACATAATTAAGATACCATTTTCCTTCCAATTCACGGTATTTTACCAAGTAATTGCCGCTTTCAACTTCTATTTTCATGTTAAATGGTTTTTTCTTCACCAATTCGCTTTGTGCTTCTTTTAATGCGATTTCACCAATGCTAAAATCTAAACGTGAAATGGCCAAATTGTCCATATCCAAATATATTTTCCCGTCATATAATAAAAGATCCAGATCAGCTTTTTGGTTAAATTCTACCACATAATTTTGTTTACCTTCGTTATTTACAATACCTCCAAATTTATAATCGTAATAATCAAAATACGAAGGAGATAAAACTGAAGCAGGATTTTTAATTACATCTAATAATACAGATGTTCTTGGCCCTCCCTGAAGTTTAAAAATTACTGTATCCATCTTTTTAACATCACTGCTTTTTCTTCCTTTATAAATTTTTACCCGGTCATCAGAAAAGTCGCTTGTATAAGATGCCTTATAAATATTTAATATAGCTTCAGATACAGCCACATAATTTCGGTTTTGTTTAATAGTTTCACGATAAAAAGTTGTAAGCATACTTGGAGTATTCGTATAATTCTCCTTTACTTTTAACAATGCACTTTTTAATAACTTTAAAGGATCTTCTTTTCTCACAATAACTTCATCAATAGAAATCGGATCTTTTTCAAGTTTAAAAATATTACCTGTTTCATTTAATTCATTAATGGAAATAACTTTATTCTTATAGCCAATATAAGATATACTTAAATTATCATTCAAATTATCAACAGGAATTTTTATTATAAATTCACCATCTGAGTTTGAAACAGTTCCCACACTTGTACCTTGAATATAAACATTGGCAAAAATTATTGGTTTCTTGGTCTCAATATCAATAATTTTACCAGAAAATTCTTTTACATTTTTATTGTCATTATTGTTAGATTTGATTCTTTCTGCGCCATCCGCCATAAATGTAATGGCAAATAATAATATCATTACTAATGGTATTATTGTTCTCCCAGTTAATATTTTTGTTTTCATGGTATTAAATTTTAAATTAATTCAATTCGTTTCTTCATCTTTAATACGAATAGAAATTAATTAACCCTCATTATAATAAAATTTATTTTTAATATTAACTTTATTATTGATTATTTGTTTATATGATGAATAATTTTTAATGAAATTTAACAAAAATTATATGAATAATCGCTTTTTAGGAAAATCAAAATTATTACTCAGCCCTATTGGATTGGGTACATGGCAATTTAGTAAAGGAAACGGTTTAGCCGGAAAATATTGGGAAACATTAACAGATGAGACCATAGATGAAATAGTATTGGAATCACTTAATAATGGTATAAACTGGTTTGACACTGCAGAAATATATGGTAATGGGGAATCGGAAAAAGCTTTGGCAAATGCTTTAATTAAATCAAAAAAGCCTTCATGTGAAATTCACATTGCAACCAAATGGAATCCTCTTATGCGCACAGCTAGTTCAATAAATAAATCAATTAACGAAAGACTTTTAAATTTAAAAGGATATCCAATTGATTTGTTTCAAATTCATAATCCTTATTCATTTTCTTCTATCAAGGATGAAATGAAAATAATGGCTGTTTTAGTAAAATCGGATATAGTTAAAAATATTGGAGTTAGTAATTACAATGTGGGTCAAATGTTAAAAGCTCATGCCGAATTAAAAATCAATGGGATAAATCTTGTCTCGAACCAGGTGAAATATAGTTTACTCGACAGAAAAATTGAAACAAATGGAGTACTGCGTGCTGCAAAAGAAAATAACATTGCTATAATTGCATATTCACCTCTTGAACAAGGTTTATTAACCGGAAAATTTCATGATAATCCTGAATTAATAAAAAAGATAAAAGGATATAGAAAATATCGTCCTTTATTTAAAAAGAAAAATTTACAAAAAAGTATACCTTTAATTAACGAACTAAAGAGTATCGCAGAAAAATACAAGGTCACGCCTGCCCAGGTTTCATTAAACTGGATAATTAATTTTCATGGTGATTTTGTTTTTGCTATACCCGGCGCCTCAAAAGTTCAACAAGCCAAAGAAAATGCCTTGGCTATGAGTTTTAAATTATCTGAAGATGAAATGAAAAGGATAGATGAATACTCTTCAATTTTTAAATGATCTAATCTTTAAAAAAATTATTATTAAAATTTATAAGGTAAAGTTTTTTTATTGAGCGAGTAAAAGCTGTATATAGCCATCTGATATATTCCCTATTTATCATTTCATTACTTAAATACCCCTGATCGATAAATACATATTTCCATTGTCCTCCCTGAGCTTTGTGGCAAGTTATAGCATATGCAAACTTCACCTGTAATGCATTAAAATATTTATCTTCTTTAACAGCCTGGTATCTTTTTTTCTTAGTTTTTATTTCCTGATAATCTTCGGCAATTTTGTAGAAAAGCTCTTTGTTCGTTTCATTTGGCAAAGAGGCTGATTCAATATTAAGTGTATCTAAAATAATTAATAACCGTGTTTCAATATTATTAAAATCAATAAAACGTGCAGTAATATCAGCAAATCTTAATCCGTATAACTCATTAAAACTATGTATTTTAACTATTTCAATTATATCACCATTCGCAATAAAATCAATTTCGAGATTATCAGACCAGTAATAATTATTTTTAACCACCATTAATAAATCTCCTGTTGAAATTTCTTCTTCTTTATTTAATATTCGGTTCCTGATACCCTGGTTATATAAATTCGCTCTTTTATTCGATCGGCAAATAACAACAACATCATTTAACCCACTTTTATAAATTGAATCTGATAGTATTTCAATAAATTCATTTCCTGATAATCTTTCTATATCAGTAAAACCTTTTAAAGAAAATTTAATATTAAAATTCGATTGATTTAATATTTCCCTGAGACGGGTTGCATTCATTAAGATACCCGACTCTTTATTTTGTCTGATTACTTCTGTTAATTGTACATATTCAGTTTTTAAACCGTATTTCTTTAAGACTTCCTCATCCAGTGCCGGACTTAATTCCAAACCAACAGGGGGTAATTGGGCAATATCGCCAATTAATATTAATTTACAATTATTTCCACTATAAACATAGTCAATCAAATCGTTAAGTAAATTACCTGATCCAAATATTGAAAATTCACCAGAAGTATTACTTATCATCGAAGCTTCATCAACTATAAAAAAAGTATTTTTATGTAAGTTCACATCTAAAACAAATTCACCAAAACCATCTTTTGAAGATTTTTGCCGGTAAATTTTCTTATGAATGGTAAAAGCAGGATGATTTGAATAATTCATGATTACTTTCGCTGCCCTGCCTGTTGGTGCTAGCAAAAATGATTTTATTTTATCCGATTTTAATGCATTTACAAATGTGCTGATTACTGTTGTTTTACCTGTACCGGCATATCCATTCACTAATAAAATATCACGATTTGTACTAGAAACAACAAATCCTGCCAGGGTGCGCAATAATTTTTTTTGACACTCCGTTGGTTTATATAAGAAGCTTTTTGTTAAAATTGAATGAATATGTTCCTCAAGCATAAGCAAAAAAAAAGCAATTAAATTTATTTTTTGATTTCTTTTTATAAATTTGCAGCAAACATAATTATTTAAGAATTTAAAAACTAATGATATGAAATTATACTTACTTTTATTAATAGTATTTGTTATTATTTTAGGTGGCTTAGCAAACTATTATTTACCCAAAAAACCAAAAATAAAACCTTTTGTTACTATATTCTTCTCCATAATAATTATCGTTTTGGGATATTTACTTTATGAAAGTATATTGAATCCTATCCGCTTTGAAAGTGAAAAGACTAAAAGATACAATGCTACTATTCAAAGGCTTATTGATATTAGAACTGCACAAAATGCTTATAAAGAGGAGAATGGCCAATATGCCGATAATTTTGATAAATTAATTGAATTTATTAATACCGATTCATTCGAAATTAAAAAACCTATTGATAAAGGTTGGGACCAGGATGAATACACTGAAGAAGAGGCTATTAGACTAGGATTATTAGAATATGAAATTAATAAAGTTAGTGTGAAAGATTCTTTATTTTCACATACTAATATTGATTCGATAAAGTATGTCCCATTTACAGAAGGAAAAGAATTCGAGTTGGGAGCTGCAGAAATTGTAACCGCTTCAAAAGTTAAAGTACAAGTATTTGAAGCAAAAGTACACAACAACATTTTACTCAGCGATCTTGACCGGCAATTAGTTATTAACTTAAACGACGAAAGAAGAAAAATTGAACAATATCCCGGATTAAAAGTTGGATCTTTAACAGAAGCAACAAACAATTCAGGGAATTGGGAATAATTTATTCTTTATGAATGAAATAAACTGCCTTGACGAAACCCTTGATATTAGCTCAACGTCATTATATCATTTGTCGCTACAAATTAGCATGGATGGTTTTTGTTACGCTATTCATAACTCAATTAATAAAAAATACATTGCTTTAAAATACATACCTTTCCCCCCGAATATTTCAGATGAAGTAATTTACGAAAAAATTGAAGAAGTTTTAAATAAAGAAGAATTCCTCAAACAAAATTACAAGACAGTTAAAAGTATTTATCTTTCGCCTAAATATACTTTAATACCGGATGAATTCTTTAACGAAAAATCAATTAAAGAATTTTATGAATTAAATCATTACCTGTCAGACTTAGATGAAATACATTACAATCAAATTAATTCATTGAATGCAAAATTAATTTTTTCAATTCCCAGTCAAATTGGCAATTCGCTTTATAATAATTTTCAAAAAATCAAGTATTTTCATCATGCCACAACACTAATTTCAAATACTCTAAAAAATCAACTAAAAGGACCTGTAATCAGGTTAAATGTCAATGATAACTTTTTTGATCTTTTAATTATTAATGAAAATAAACTTAAACTTCACAATACTTTTTTATATAAAACCTCCAATGATATTGCTTACTATTTAATGTATTCCTTAAATTCACTTAATATTGATACGGCTAAAACTAATATTATATGTTCGGGTTTTATTAGTAAATCTGGTGCAATTATTAAAACACTAAAGCAATATTTTCCAGTTATTAAATTTCAAACTCCGGATACTGATTTTGTATATAGCTATACATTTAATAAAATTCCTTCGCACACTTTTGTAAATTTATTAAACTTACATACTTGCGAATAATAAGCGGAAAACATAAAGGCAGATACATCACTCCTCCCAAAAATACATTTAAAGCCCGTCCTACAACAGATTTTGCAAAAGAGAGCTTATTTAACATTATTAATAACCATTTTAATTACAAAGATATAATTGTATTAGACCTATTTTCAGGTACAGGTAGTATAAGCTATGAATTTGCCTCAAGAGGTTGTAAAACTGTTTATGCAGTTGAAAATAATTTCAGTCATTATAATTTTATTAAAAACACTATAAATAAATTAGACTTAAAGGAAATTAAAGTATGGAAAGCAGATGTTTTTAAATTCCTCCCTAAATTTAATGAAACATTTGATATTATTTTTGCTGATCCCCCTTACGATTTAGAAATAACAAAATTATTACCAGACATGATATTTCAATACAATTTATTAATAAAAAACGGTTGGTTTATTTTAGAACATGATAAAAAATTAAAATTTAATGCTCATCCAAATTATTTTGATGAAAGAATATATGGTAATGTACATTTTAGTTTTTTTAATTAATATAAGACTCTGTAAAATAAAAAACCCCTTGAAAATCAATGGGTTTACTTGTTAAAAAGCGGTCTGGACGGGGATCGAACCCGCGACCTCCGGCGTGACAGGCCGGCATTCTAACCAAACTGAACTACCAGACCAAATATATTAATCTCTCAATCCGTTTACACCGTAAATGGTGTAATAGACTGGCATTCTAATCCCGAAGCAATCAAAATTTTTAATTTTGCTTTTGCTTCGTGGACTCTCGAAAAAGAATGAAATCAAACCTGTCTGCCTACAGGCAGGAATTTCTGCTTTTCCGGAGCCAAACTGAACCCTGCCTGCCAGCAGGCAGGGTCCAAACCATTTTAAAAAGAGATGCAAAAATAATTTATATTATTTTAATTCTCAAACAATAATATTAAAAATATTATATTAAATTTTCACTCCCATTATCACAATATCATCAATTTGATAAAAATATTCGTCTGATGCAGGATTTAGGTGAGTCATCCATTTTTCAATTTCAAGATCAAGCAAGCCTCTTTGTTCTTGCATTTCTTGGTCTTGTATACTTAATAAAAATCTTTTAAATGGCTTTGCCATATATTTCCTGCCTTCAGGTCCCCCAAACTGGTCGGTAAATCCATCAGAAAACATATATAAAGTATCTCCTTTTTCAATTTTAAATTGATGATTGCTAAAACCACGCATTTTAATATAAATTGCTGCAGGCATTTTATCTCCTTTAATCTCAAAAAGATTGTATTTTTCATCTTCCATTGCAGGTTCAAGAACATTTTCTTCTCCATTAGAATTAATAACCAGCTTATTCTCTCCATTCTTTTTTCGTACCATGTATAAAGGATTATAGGCTCCAGAAAATTGCAAAATATTTGTTTTTGTATCTAATATGGAAAGTGCAATATCCATCCCCTCTTTCCTCTCTGTTGTATCGCTTTTTTGCTGAAATGAAGCAATTATATAACTCCTTAGTTCATCTAATATCTCATTACTTGCTGTTATGCGCCTTTTATTTACAATGTCGTTTAAGAAGGAAACTCCCAGTAAACTCATGAATGCACCCGGCACGCCATGACCAGTACAATCGGCAGCAGTAAATATTTTATAATTTTCAATTTCAGTCAACCAAAAGAAGTCTCCACTCACAATATCCCTGGGTTTAAAAAGAATAAAATGATCATTTAACACATCCTGAGCCATTTTAGCCGAAGGCAAAACAGCTTCCTGTATTTTTTCTGCATATTGAATGCTATCAGTAACTTCTTTGTGAATGTGTTCAATATGTTCTTTTTGCAATGCTATTTCATCCCTTTGTTTTGAAATCTCTTCATTTTGTTTTCTAATTTGTGCTGTACGTTCC
>JAFGQQ010000014.1 GCA_016935595.1 Bacteroidales bacterium | reverse complement strand
TAACTCTAGTACGAGAGGACCGAGTTGGACAGACCTCTAGTGTACCTGTTGTGGCGCCAGCTGCACCGCAGGGTAGCTATGTCTGGAAGAGATAAGCACTGAAAGCATCTAAGTACGAAGCTCTCCTCAAGATGAGATCTCCCTTAAGGGTCGTTAAAGACTATGACGTTGATAGGCTGCAGGTGTAAAGGCAGTAATGTCAAAGCCGAGCAGTACTAATTACCCGTGTACTTTCTTCAAAGCCTCGATTCATCGATTTTCTTTCAATATGTTTACCTTATTATGATCTTAAGATTACTATAGTTCCAAATAAATCTTGAAATTTAAGATAAATAATTTGGAAAAGACCATTAAAATTTTAAGTTATAAAGAGCTTAAGGTGACTATAGCGATGGGGTTCCACCTCTTCCCATTCCGAACAGAGAAGTTAAGCCCATCAGCGCCGATGGTACTACATTAGTGGGAGAGTAGGTCGTCGCCGACTTTTTTACCTCATATAGAATATTCTATTTGAGGTTTTTTTATAGAATAATAGAATTATATTAAGTTACGTTTTCAACATATTATTTATGGTCTTTATAGCCAAAAAAACATGGAAACGGAATTAAAGAGTTTATATGTAATTTTATTCCTTTGCTTTTTAAGTTATTTAAATACATATGCACAAGACCAAATTCAAACAATTAGATGTTGGCAAATAGATAAATATGGTTATAAAGATAGTATAGCTTGTGATACAGCATGGAATTCTTTTCAAATTATGAATCCTATATATAAAAATAACATATCGTGCTCTTATTTAGGAGGTTTAGGTTCACCTTATTTAAATAATGATTTTAATTCAAGGGTAACCGATGAACATTTGTTTTTGTCTCCATATAAAAAATATATTCATCAATCTTTAAATACAATATTTTATAATTCGAAAAAACCTTTTTCAAATGTAACCTATACTTCTTCAACTGGCTCAAAAGAAAAACTAGAACAATCATTAAGACTTATTCATAATCAGAATATTAATCCAAAATTTAATGGAGGATTTCAATATTATATAATATCGGATAATGGTCAATACCAAGCAGATTGGAATGATAAACTTAAACGTTCAAGAATAAATTCATTAAGTTTTTATTCAAATTTTAATGGAGATAATTATTCAGCCCATGGTGATATTGATTTTAATATTATAGGGCCTTTAGAAGAAACAGGAGGGATTGTATTTGATACTGTTATTACTGATACTTCTCTGAGGTCACAAAATATTGATGTTAGATTGAAAAGTGCAGAAACAAGAATTAAAAACCAGAATTTCTTTTTTTTACATGAATATAAATTTGGAAATTATAAAAATTATATTGATTCAATAGATATTTCAAACGATCCGATATTTTCATTAGTTCATTCAATACATTTCAACAGGTCAATCAGAAATTATTATGATAGAGGTAAATCATCTGATCCTTATGATTATTATCCGAATAACTATTATATAGATTCTCTAAACACCAATGATTCAGCTTACATTCGTTCAATATCTAATTCATTTTATTTTAAAATTCTTGAAAATCCTTTTTCGAAATTTACCTTAACAGGGACTGCAGGTGTAACTTTCAATTTAGAAAAATTTGGATATTCTGTTCCAATAGATACAATTGTTAATTTCAGGCCTGATAATATTGTGAATATTGATGATAATTTAATTGTATTTCATAATAACGATACAAGCTTTAACTTTTTTTACGATACTACATTTTTTGAAACCGCAGTAAACGGTAACTTTTATACTATTGTCAGGAATAAATTTTATTTAAATATCCAATCAAATTATTACTTAAGTGGATATAACAAGAATGATTTCAATATAAAATTTATTGTATCAAAAAGCATTAAAATACTAAATCAGAAAAACTGGTTAATAATTGAAGCTTACAATAAAAAAGAAACGCCAAATTATTTAATTTCTAATTATTGTTCAAATTACTTAAAATGGGATAATAATTTTAAACCTTTAATTAATAAGTATTTAAAATTTGAGTTTGTTAATGACACAAGTAATTATAATATTTCTTTTACAATTAATAATATTAATAATTATACTTATTTAAATGCTAAAGTAATTCCTGATCAACTTGAGAATTCAATATATGTTTATTCAGCTAATTTAGGGTTTCGGTTTAACCTTTGGAAGTTTTATTTTAACAATAAATTGTTGTTTCAGGAAACAAATGCAGCTGATTCGGTTTTAAGTTTACCAAAGTTTTCGGTATATAACTCGACTTATTTTCAGTTTAATATTGTTAAAAATGTGTTAAAAGCACAAATAGGTTTTGATTTTTATTACAATACAAAATTTTATATGCCTGCTTATAATCCGGCTTTTGGACAATTTCATACACAAAATGAGAAGATTTTAGGCAACTACCCATATTTTGATATTTTTATTAATGCCAAATGGAAACGGGTTAGGATTTTTGGATTGTTAGAACATGCAAATACAATTATACAATTACATAATCGCAATTATTTTTCAGCATTGCACTATCCTCGAAATGCCTGGTGGATAAAACTCGGTATATCCTGGAATTTTTACGATTAAACATTTATATAAACTATTTGTTAATAATTAATTTGTTGGTTTAATTTATTTAAGCTATGGAGAATGTTAAATATTTTTTTAAAAGGTTGGTTTTTATTTTTCTGGGTGTTTACATTATTTTATTTAATTCTTGTAATCACTCATTAAAAAAGGAAGAAGGAAAAATTGCGAATGATTTTAATGTTATTAAAGAACGTGGAAAAATCATTGCAGTTACACAATATAATTCTACTGATTACTTTATTTATAAAGGTGAACCTATGGGTTATCAATTAGAGCTTTTGCAATTATTATCTGATTACTTAAATATGCAACTCGAGGTAATAGTGAGAAATGATTTAGACGAAAATTTCAGGTGTTTGGAAGAAGGAGGTTGCGATCTTTTGGCAATAAACCTTACTGTTAATAAACCCAGGAATAAAAAAGTGAATTTTACTTTACCAATAGG
>JAFGQQ010000154.1 GCA_016935595.1 Bacteroidales bacterium | reverse complement strand
TGGTAGAGCAGCTCATTCGTAATGAGCAGGTCGCGGGTTCGAGTCCCGTGAGAGGCTCATTTCGGGATAAACAACAGCCCATGCCTGCCTGACTGACGTTTATAGCAGGTATTATCGAAATTCGATTTATTTTTTAATGGTAGTATAGTTGATGTATTGAAAAATGGTTGATGAATATTTCAAATAGTTTTATTAAAATATTTTATAAATTTGTATTGTATATGCGGTAATAGCTCAGCTGGCAGAGCGTAAGCTTCCCAAGCTTAAGGTCGCGGGTTCGACCCCCGTTTACCGCTCAATTTTTTATTTATTAAAAGATTAAAGTAATAAACTAATCATAATATTCTCCTTCTTCATAATAGTCACCTCCTTCATCATAATATAAATCTTCACCTTCGCCTTCCTCACTATCCCAAAGATTTTCTTCTATTAAACAATCCTGTATTTCTAATTCACCTTTTCCGTATTGGAGGGCATAAAATAAATTTGCCTTAATTGAACTTTTAAATAAAAATACATAGAAATTTTCATCTATATAAAACAACTCCGGTGAAGCATTATAAGTTCCGTTTCCCTGAATATCACAATTACGGAATTCACCGTTACTTTCATCAAAATAAAAGGCATAATTATAAGATCTATTATTTTTAAATTCGTTTGCTTCAAAAAATAATTTATCGGAGCCATGACATTCAATGATTGAAGAACTGCATTCCCTGATTACCGAGTTATTAAATCTCAGAGTAATAACTCCATTTAATTTTAAACCAATATCTCCGCTTCCATAAATATCACATTCTTTTATAAATATATCATGGCAATTATTTAGGGCAATAACCGATGATTCTTCACAACCTCCGGTTTCACCGGTATGTCCGATAGAAATATTTTTAAGTGCAATATTGTTTGAATTTTCGAATGTTAGAACATCAGCATAATCATTGTCTGTTAATATTAAAGCATATTTCTCAGTTGTACCTTCAATAATAAGATTTTTAATATCTGAAATGATTAATTCATATCCATCCCACATCCCTATGGCAGAATCGCCTAATACAGATAAATTGATTTTATTAGCTGTAAGTTCAATTTTAACATCTGAAGCTATTGAATTAATAAATTCTTTAGCAGTTTTTACCTGTATAACTTTATTTACTTCAAAAGGATCGATTAAATCCTTAACTGTGCTATAAAACCATGAATTATAAAATTCGGAATTATTTACTATTTCTTTTAGCTTTTTATTTTTTGCAGCATAATCTTTTTCTTCCAGCGCTATTGTTGCTAAAATTGCAATAGTAACATCATCAGGGTATTCAGTAATATAAGTATTTTTTATCCATCCTGATTTTTTCTTTTGATTTCCAATTACTTCAAGCCAGTCAAGAGAATCTGATATTATAACCACCATTTCCATTGGATCAAAGGCTTTATCAGTAACAGTTAGTAAATCCGGCCTTTTATATATTGTTGATTCATATTTTAAAGCTGCAAGTTTACCATTTTGTATTATTAAATTCGAACTTATCCATCCTTCTTTACCATCAGAGAGTTGAACTTTTGAATATTCAATGTCTTCAATTGTATCTGTTTGGATTTCCTCTAATAATGTTACTTTTTCACCAAGGGAAACAGAAGAAAGCCATTTTGAATTATTTGAAGGTCCTTCTCGTAATGAGGCCCCATTCCAAATACAAACTGCTTCATTAGTGCTTTCATCAGTAGTTTTTTGTTTTTTTTCACCGCATGAGATCATTAAAATAATGATTACTAATAGAAAAATTAATTTTTTCATTGATTTATTCATTTATAATATTTATAATCTTAAAGGTAATTATTAATAATATTGGTCACCTTCAGGTTGAACATAGTCGCCTCCTTCACCTTCATAATACTCTTCTTCGTATTCATAATATTCATTTTCCCAAACATTTCCTCCAATTTCATTTTCCATTCCGTCTATTTTACCACTTCCTCGGGTATAAAATGGAAGTGAATTGTTTAATATCATACAACCTGTTATATAAACACTTGAATATTCATCTAGAAAAAATAAGGCGGCTTCTCCGTATCCATATCCTGGATCATAATAGGTTTTATTCTCGTAAATTTCACAGTTAGAAAAAGTAACATTATCAGTACCATAAAGAGTAATTTGCTCATAGCCGTCATTATTTCTGAATACACTTTCTTCGAACTTCAGATTAGTACAAGTACTAGCATGAAGTATTCCATTACTGCAATCTCTTATTGTCGAATTTATAAATTCAAAATTTGTAACTTCACCTAATACAAAACCATATGTTCCACTTCCAAATAAATCGCAGTTCATAATAAATATATCATCGCAGGTGTTAAAACTTAATACAGCAGCTCCGCACTCATCTGGAGCAGTTGTATGTCCGATAGAAAGATTTTTTAAGGCTATTTTGTTAGAATTTTCAAATGAAATGACGTTACTGAATCCTTCATTTGATAAAAACTTTGTTGGTTCATCATTCGCACCAGCAATTATAAGGTTCTTAACATCAAATATAGAAAATTCATAACCGTCATATCCAAACATATCGGTTATAAATTCATCCATTTTACTGATGTTTATTTCAGCAGCGGTAATTTCTATTTTTCTGTTCGAACCTAGTGCATCAGCAAATTCTTTGACTGTATTTACCTGTATAACTTTTTTAACACTAAAAGGGTCTATTTTTTTTTTTAATGTTTCAATAAATATTGAACCTCGAAGATCGGCATTATTAATAATTTTATTAATTTCTTCCATTCTTTTTTCATGGTCGGTTATTTCAAGCGCTTTCGTGGCTAATATGGCAACGGAAACATCTAGAGAAGAGTCGGTTATGGCCGATTTTTTAATCCATCCCGATTTTTTCTTTTGGTTTCCTGTAACTTCAAGCCACCCGACACCTGTCGGGTCGTCAGATTCGGAAGTAATGACAACCATTTCCATAGCATCAAATGATTTTTCGGTTGAAGTAAGCAGATCAGGTCTTTTATAAATAACCGATTTTTCAACTATAGCCGCAACTTTGCCTTCAGGTATTATTAAATTTGAACTTACCCATCCTTCTTTTCCATCCGAAAGTTGCACTTTTACAAATTCAATATTATCAACTGAATCAGTTTGAGTCTCACCTAATAAGGTTACTTTTTCACCAAGTGAAACAGAAGAAAGCCATTTTGTATTACTTGAGGGTCCTTGTCTCAGTGAGGCTCCATCCCAAATACAAACTGCTTCATTAGTGCTTTCATCAGTAGTTTTTTGTTTTTTTTCACCACATGATACAATGAAAATAATACATAATAATAGGCTCAGTTTTTTCATAGGTCAATGTTTTATTTAAATTATTAATTATGATAAATAATATTTTATTATACAAGATAAAATTTTATTTAAAAGATTTCAAATAATATGTGAAAAACTTGATATTTGGAAATTTAAAAATATAAATTAACCATTAACCTTTGTTTTGATTTTCTAATATTATTAACCGAATCCTAAATTTGCTATTTTTAATAAATTAAATTCAATTGAAAATGGTATATGCTGAAATTATAACTATAGGTGAAGAAATTTTAATTGGTCAAGTAGTTGATACTAATTCAGCATGGATTGGTCAACAACTAAATAATAATGGTATACATGTATTTCAAATTACCTCAATTTCTGATAAAAAAGAACAAATCATAAGTGCATTAAAAACTGCTGAAAAAAGGACTGATGTTATTATTATGACAGGTGGTTTAGGGCCGACAAACGATGATGTAACTAAAAATACATTAGTTGAGTATTTCAATACATCATTAGAGTTCAGTGAAATTATATATAATGATTTAAAAGAATTTTTTAGTACCAGGGGCCGGAGAATTACTGAAACAAATCGTTCTCAGGCTTTTATACCTAAAAATTGCATTCCTCTCAGGAATTTCCATGGAACAGCGCCTGGCATGTGGTTTGAAAAAAACAGAAAAGTAATTGTATCTCTTCCCGGTGTTCCTTATGAAATGAAAGCAATGATTGAAAAAGATGTTATCCCAATGCTTCATAAAAAATATTCATTACCATTTATTATTCATAAAACTATTCAAACAATTGGAATTGCAGAAGCTGCATTGTCGGATTTATTAAAGGATTTTGAAACAAAATTGCCTGAAACAATTAATTTGGCTTATTTACCTTCACCGGGTTTCGTAAGGTTAAGGTTATCAGGAAGTGATAAAAATTCTGGGAATTTAGAGAAGAAAATAAATAAATATTTAAATGAACTTGAAAAAATAGTTAAACCTTATATTTTTGGATATGGCAGTGATCAACTCGAGGAAATTGTGGGTAAACTGCTAAGAGAAAAAAATAAAACATTGGCAACAGCCGAAAGCTGCACAGGAGGGAGAATAGCACATTTAATAATCTTAGTTCCGGGTAGTTCCGATTATTTCATTGGATCAATAATTGCTTATTCGAATAATATAAAGGAAAATATTTTAAAAGTTAAAAAGGAAGATTTAATTAGAAAGGGCGCTGTAAGTCAAACTGTTGTTGAACAGATGGCTCATAATGTCCGGGAGCTATATCAATCCGATTATGCAATAGCAACTTCGGGAATAGCTGGTCCGACAGGTGGTACTGCGGAAAAACCGGTAGGAACAACATGGATTGCAGTAGCAAGTAAAAAGCGTATTATTTCAAATAAATTCCATTTTGGTGAAAATCGCGAAAGAAATATTGAAAAAGCCTCATTATATGCATTAAATATGTTAAGACAGGAATTGATGAAGGATTAGATAATTCGAGGGACTTGAAATATACAAAAATATCCGAAAACTAAAAAAGCCAGAATCAATCCTATTGCAAATATCCAGCTTGGTTTAATAACGTTCCATGCGTTTCGATTATATAACTTAGGTAATATATAATATTCAAATATTTTAATAAAATAGAATTAAAGTTTGAATAATTAAATAAAAATCATTTATTTTGCGCCGTAATTTTGGAAGGGAATATTAAACAATAAAATAATGTCAAGAGTTTGTCAAATAACAGGAAAGAAAGTGGTTTTCGGAAATAATGTAGCTCATTCGAATAAAAGAACAAGACGTATTTTTCAACCAAATTTATTTGATAAAAAATTTTTTTTAGAGGATGAAGGAAGATATGTAAGCTTAAAAGTATCGGCAGCAGGTATTCGTTTAATTAATAAACTAGGTTTGAAAGAGGCTTTAAAAAGGGCAAAAGAAAAAGGATTTATTAAATCATATTAATATTTAATAAAATGGCGAAAAAAGGAAATAGGGTACAGGTTATATTAGAATGCACTGAACACAAGGATAGTGGTTTACCGGGTACTTCGAGGTATATTACTACTAAGAGTCGAAAAAACACTCCTGACAGGCTTGAATTAAAGAAATATAATCCAATACTTAAGAAAGTAACAATTCATCGAGAAATTAAATAAAATTATATCATATGGCCAAGAAAGTAGTTGCAACATTAAAAATTGGTGCAGGAAAAACAGAAACCAAGTGTATTAAAATGGTTAAATCTTCTAAAACTGGGGCATATGGCTTCGTAGAAAAAATGGTACCTAACCAGAAAGTTAAAGAGTTTTTTTCGAAATAACATTATATTACAATTTATTTTAAAAAGCTTTCCTGCTCCATTGGGAAAGCTTTTTTAATTTTAAAAAACTAAATATGGCAGCATTAGGTATTTTTTCAAAAGAAAAAAAGGAAACACTTGACAAAGGTTTGGAAAAAACGAAAGAAAGTGTTTTAAAAAAAATTTCCAGGGCTGTCGTTGGAAAATCAAAAGTTGATGAAGAGGTTCTCGATAATTTAGAAGAGGTGCTTATAACCTCTGATGTAGGTGTTGAAACAACTTTAAAGATAATCGAAAGAATTGAGGACAGGGTAGCAAAAGATAAATATCTTGGAACACAGGAATTAAATATGATTTTAAAAGAAGAAATTGCAGCACTTTTAGAAGAAAATGAAAATCAGGGTAATCTCGATTTAAGTTATACTGCAAAAGACAATAATCCATATGTGATAATGGTGGTAGGGGTCAACGGTGTTGGTAAAACAACAACAATTGGGAAATTAGCTCATCAATTTAAAAATATGGGCAAGAAGGTGTTTTTAGGTGCTGCTGATACCTATCGTGCTGCAGCAGTAGATCAATTGCAAATATGGGCCGACCGTGTAGGAGTTGATCTTATTAAACAAAAAATGGGTTCCGATCCGGCTTCGGTTGCTTATGATACACTTTCATCAGCAAAGAAAAACGGAGTAGATATTGTAATTATTGATACTGCGGGCAGGTTACATAATAAAGCAAACTTAATGAGAGAACTCACTAAGATTAAAAATGTAATGCAAAAAGTTATTCCAGATGCTCCGCATGAAATTCTTCTAATTCTGGATGGTTCCACAGGCCAAAATGCATTTGAGCAAGCACGCCAATTTACTTTAGCTACTGAAGTCAATGCATTAGCTGTTACTAAATTAGATGGCACGGCTAAGGGAGGTGTGGTTATAGGAATTTCCGACCAGTTTAAAATACCGGTTAAATATATAGGTGTAGGAGAAAGACTTGAAGATTTACAGGTTTTTAATCGTAACGAATTTGTTGATTCGTTATTCAGTTAATATTTTAAAAATACAAGTTCTTCATTATTTTGATATAAAGAAATTCACATTTAGAACAATAATTTTTATTTTCTGTAAATTTTAATGGATTCTAAAAGAGAAAAGATTAATATAGTTACTCTTGGCTGCTCTAAGAATTTAGTTGATTCTGAACAATTAATGAAGCAACTTACCCATAATAATTTTAAAGTAATCCATAACTCAAATTCATTTGATTATAAAATAGTTATAATTAATACATGTGGTTTTATCCAGGAAGCTAAAGAAGAATCAATTAATACTATTCTTCAATTTATTTATGCAAAAGAAAAAGGTGAAATTGATAAAATTTTTGTTATAGGATGTTTATCACAACGTTATAAAAAAGAATTAATAGATGAAATGCCTGAAATAGATGGCTTTTTTGGTGTAAATGAATTGGATAAAATATTAATAAAGTTAAAAGCTGAAATTAAATATAATAGTTTAAATGACCGTATTTTAACTAATCCTGGTCATTATGCTTATTTGAAAATTGCCGAAGGATGTGACAGGAAGTGCTCTTTTTGTGCAATTCCTAAAATAAGGGGTAAGTTCAAATCAAAAGAAATTGATGCATTGCTGGATGAAACAATGAAACTTACAGAAAAAGGAGTGAAAGAGTTAATACTTATTTCGCAAGATTTAACTTATTATGGATTAGATATATATAAAAGACGGGAACTACCTGTTCTTATTAAAGAATTACTTAAAATTAAAGAAATTGAGTGGATAAGGTTACAATATACCTACCCCAACAATTTTCCAATGGAAATAATTAAAATGATGAAGGTTGATAATAGAATATGTAATTACCTTGATATTCCGTTTCAACATATTAGCGATAAGATGCTTCGTTTAATGAGAAGAGGCATTTCAAAAATAGAAATTTATAATTTAATTAAAAGAATACGTAAAATAAATTCAAATATTGCATTAAGAACAACTTTGCTGGTTGGACATCCTGGAGAAACTGATAAAGATTTTCAGGAATTAATTAAATTTATTAAAGAAATTAAGTTTGAAAGGTTAGGTGTTTTTAAATATTCTCATGAAGATGATACCTATGCATTTAAAAAATATAATGATGATATACCTTTAAAAATTAAGCAACAACGGGCTGAAAGAATTATGGAAGTTCAGCAGCAAATATCTTTAGAATTAAATGATAAAAAGGTTGGAAAAGTATTTCGAGTAATTATAGATGGTGAGGAAGGAGATAATTATGTTGGCCGTACGGAATTTGATTCACCTGAAGTTGATGGAGAGGTAATTATAAAGGAATATCTAAATAATATTAAAGTTGGTGATTTTTATAAAGTCAGAATTGTCGATAACAACGAATATGATTTATTTGGTAAAGTTTTAAAATGAATCACAAAATAAGAAAACTTAATAATAGAGATTTAAATTGTATTATGCATCTTCAACCTGAAGGATGGCATGATATTATATATTATTTTAATTATTTTACAAAGTCTAATTGTTGTTATCCAATTTGTGTTGATATAGATAACAAAATAATAGCTGTTGGAAATGCTATTACTAATAAAGATACAGGTTGGTTATCGCATATAATAGTAGATAAAAATTTTCGGAACCAGGGACTTGGTTACAATATAACTAAGCATCTTATTGATTTTCTTTTAGAAGGAAAATATCACACTATCTCATTAATTGCTACAGCAGAAGGAGAATTATTATATAAAAAATTAGGATTTAAAATTGATTCCTATTATTTATGTTATCAGGGTAAAAAGCTTGATTATAAAATTCCGAAAACAATAATAAAAGCTGAAGAAAAATATTTTGAAAAGATTAAATTACTTGATCAGATAATTGTTCATGAAGATAGGAGCCAATTCATGTCACCTTTTATGAAAGAGGCTTTTATATATATTGATAAATTTGGAGAAATACATGGTTATTTTATACCTATTTTTAATGAAGGACCTGTTATTGCGAGGAATTATAAAGTCGGAATAGAGCTATTAAAATATAAACATTTTTTGAAAGAATGCAGGAGTATTGTACCTGAAATTAATAAAAGTGCAATTTTATTTTTTAAACAAAATAAATTTATTCAATTTAATCGAGTATCCAGAATGTTTTTAGGTAATAAGTTAGATTGGCATCAAGAAAATGTATATAGCAGAGTAGGAGGATATATAGGTTAATAAAGCTATTAATTTTTTAATATTTGATTTTGAATTTATTTTATTAGTAAAATATTTAATTCTCCAGAAAGAATAAATAAAAATATAATTAATTGTTCTCAGGTAAGTTTTTAATTAATCAAATTTATT
>JAFGQQ010000153.1 GCA_016935595.1 Bacteroidales bacterium | reverse complement strand
CCAACACTTACTGTTAATGCTGATAATGTTGTATCAGATGAGGGGGCAGTTCCTAAGGCAATATAAATGGTGTAATTTAAAACGGTACCATCTTCTGCAGTTACAATAATAACTGCTGTATCAGGAAATGTAGTAATTAATCCATCACCGGTAACTTGAGCGTTTTCATCATTTTTTAATGCACTAATTGTTAAATTTGCAGTTCCTGCCGGCAGTTCAAGATAATAAGTTAAAGTATCTGGATGAAAGGCAGGTGATAATGTTCCGGAGCTAAAAGTTAATGAAGCCAATGTAGCATCTGAAGAAGGAGTTGTTGGAAGATGTGATAAGAATGCAGGCAGTGATAAATCATCCGGGGTATAAGCTCCTGTTGTGTCAAGTAATATCCAGTCAATAAAACCGCCAACTGATACATCAGTGGAAGCATCACCCAATTTAATTTCCTTGTTAGTTGTATTAGTTGTTGTTTTTCCGGTTAGCACTGGATCAGGATTTTCATCTATATAAACAGCCGCACTGTCACCAAACACATTTATTCTATAAATATGCCATTCGTTTAAATTATAATTTACTTTTATTGAAGTATTTGCTTCTTCTAATTCAATTGTACTATCAGTCGGCCAGATTAGTAATTCGTCTTGTGTATTGGCATTACCATTGTACCATTGTATATCGAAGATACGTTCTATTGAATCGATACCTGTTCCTTTTAAATTGGCAGCTATGGTAAAAGAACTGTCTGTCCAATTTGCATCAAAGTAATTTCTATATAAAAATCCAGCTCCATCATCAGGTTGAAAATACTTTAATATCTTATTGTCAGGTATATCTAGGTCTTCTATAATTTCATGCACAAAGTTAGGTCCGTTTTCTTTGTCGCTTTCGTTTGAGATATCTAACATGTTTCCTCCTTTATTGGTTTCTGAGGGCATGACGTTTGCCTCGTAGAACAACCATGAACTTGATAATCCGGTTAAATAAGAGGGTAATCCCTTTTCTTCCGGAGAGAAAGCCCCGGATGTGGTTAAAACTACCCAGTCAACATATCCTCCAACTGTTGTAGTTGAAGCAGCATCACCAATCTTAAGATATTTGTCAGAGGTAGTTGAGGTTGTTACAGCTGTTAAGACAGGTTCAGGATTTTCATCAATATATACAGCAGCACTGCCGCCTACTACACTTACTCTGTAAATATGCCATTCGTTTAAATTGTAATTTACTTTAACTGTAGTATCAGCTTTTTCAAGTTCAATTGTGCTATCTCCTGGCCAAATACGCAATTCGTCACGTCGGTTGGCATATCCATTGCGCCATTGAAAATCAAAAACACGGCGAATATCAGGATCTCCACACCCTTTTAATCTGGCTGCCAGGGTAAAATTACCTGTATAAGTCGAATCAAAATAATGCCTGTATAACAATTTTGCGCCATCATCGGGCCATATAGCCTTTAATACTTTATTACCAGGAATATCAATGTCGTCAATGATTTCTTTAATAAAATTTGCTCCGCGCGAATCTTCACTTAAATCTGAAATATCTAGCGAATCATTTCCGTCACTAGTTTCGATTGGTAATACACTCCCATCGTAAATCAGCCAACCTTTTGGTGACAGTAAAAGTGTTACGTTTATTAAAATGCAGAAAAAGAATATTTTTTTCATCTGTTTATTTTTTGTTATTAATTATGGTAAAAAATCCTGAACATTTGGAATTATTTACTATATGCAATACATTAAAATAATTGAAATAATCAAAAAGCTGCAGTTTCCATCCTAAATGAAATAGGAATATTAATACTATACAATTATATAATATGATATATGAAATATGGTGTAGAAATTATCGTAAAAGGGGTGATAAATAGACGTGTAATTATATGAAATTTACACATTTAGTTGAAAATAAAAAAAATAGATTAATACTTTAATTTCTAATAAGCTTTGGGATAAAAAATTTAATATTAATTCGGATTATGAGTTAATTTAATTTTATATTTTTTTGATCTTTATATTCTTTTGGTAAAATATTAAAGAGGGTTTTAAATCTTTTGCTAAAATATTTAACATCGCTAAAACCTGTCATATAAGCAACTTCAGAAACATTATAATCGGAGTTTATAAGAAGGTTTGCTGCTTTTTTTAATCTCATTTGCCTGAGAAAATCAACAGGTGAAACACCTGTGAGTCCCTTAATTTTATTATACATAACTGTTCTTCCATAATTTGATTTTTCGGCTAATTTTTCTACGTTGAATTCCGGGTCGGAGTAATGTTTTTCAATGGTTTGAACGATATTATTCATAAATTCTTCATCTTTTGAAGTAATTTTTATTTCATTAGCATTGTATTCCTTTTTATCGCGGTATTTTCTAATAATATTTTCACGTTGTTTAAGCAAATTTGAAATAACTGCCCTTAAATATTCAGAATTAAATGGTTTGAGAATATAGGCCTCAGCCCCGGATTCTATTCCATCTATCTGATCTTTAATTAACGATTTTGCCGTGAGCATAACAACAGGTATATGACTGGTCTCGAAGTTTTCTTTAACAAGTTTTGTCATTTGAATACCATCCATTTCAGGCATCATAACATCGGTAACTATGATATCGGGATGGTGTTCGAGAATTATTTCATAACCTTGTTTTCCGTTTGCAGCAGTATAGATTTCAAAGCTGTCTTTGAGTGAATCAGAAATATAGCCTTTAATATCATGGTTGTCTTCAACAATTAAAATTTTATTTAGTGTCTTTTCCTCATCTTCGTTTTCTAGATGGTTAATTTCATTGTCTATTTCAACCTCTTCAATTTCAATTTTTTTATGTTTTTGCACTTCTACAGTATCGTCTTCGGAAACCAATTCTTCATTAGAAAAATGTCCATTTCCAAGACGTATCCTAATAGTAAAGCAACTACCAACATTAACTTTTGAATCGGCGGTGATTTCTCCTTTATGCAGCTTCATTATCTCACTTGAAAGTGCCAGACCGATACCTGTCCCGTCAAAATTAACATCACTTCCTGACAATGGTGAGAATCGCTGGAATAAAAATGGTATTTTATCTTCCGGTATACCTTTTCCTTCATCAATTACTTTTACTTCAATAAAATCATTAGTGCCGGATAATATTTTTACATCAATATTTTTATTTTCTTTTGTAAATTTAAATGCATTTGACAGGATGTTAAATAATACCGAATCAAATTTATCAGGATCGACCCACACGTGCTGGAAAGAGTAATCACTTTGAAACTTAAAATTTATTTTTTTCTGTTTTGCAATTTGATTGAAATTCTCACATACTTCTTTAACAAACCCAATTAATTCAATTTTTCTGACTTTAAGCTTCATTTTTTTCTTTTGGATTTTCCTGAAATCCAAAAGCTGGTTTACTAAACGAAGCATTCGTTTTCCATTGCGTTCCATAATATCCAGAGAGCGCAGTACAGTATTAGGTAATTTAGAATGTGTTTTAATATCATGCAGAGGACCTAATAATAATGTTAATGGTGTTCTTATTTCATGAGATATATTGGTGAAAAACTGAAGTTTGATTTCATTTACCCTGCGTTCTACTTTCAGGTCATTTCGCATATGTGCATACCTTGAAATTATTCTTCGGGCAATTTCTAAAATAATAATTGATAATACAATATATATTATGTATGCTAAGGTAGTTTTCCACCAGGGGGGCAGAATGGTTATTTTAAGTGTTCTGGGATCGTTATTCCATGTACCATCCCAATTTGCTGCCTTAACTAAAAACTCATAATTACCCGAAGAAAGATTTGTATACGTAGCCCTGTTCAAGTTTCCAACTTCATTCCATTCATTTTCAAAATTTTTTAATTGATATGCGTATTTATTCTTTTTTGGATCGAAGAAGCTGAGAGCTGCATATTCAATACTAAAGCTTGACTGATAATAGTCTAAAACAATTTCATCTAAATATTCAATATTTTTTTTGAATGGTGCATCTTTATCGTGAATATCAACATTTTTATTAAATATCTGGAAATTTGTTAATACAATGGGAGGCATATAATATGATTTGGATATTTTTTCAGGATTGAT
>JAFGQQ010000152.1 GCA_016935595.1 Bacteroidales bacterium | reverse complement strand
ATTCTTGATATGATCAGGGTTGCATGTTATGTGCACCAGATGGATAAAGCCATTGCCCTTGCAGAACATTGTATTGATAAGGGATACGAAGTTACAATTAACCTTATGGCATTATCGAAAGTTATGGAGCGTGATCTTGACGAAGCCCTTGAAGATGTTGCAAAATCGAGGGTGAAGATTTTTTATTTAGTCGATAGTTTTGGAAGCATGTACTGTGAACAAATTGAAATGTATGTAAAAAAATACATGAATGCCCTTCCCGGAAAAACAATAGGGATTCATGCACATAATAACATGCAGTTGGCATTTTCTAATACCGTTACAGCAATTATTGAGGGATGTAATTTTTTAGATGCCACTTTATTGGGTATGGGACGTGGTGCAGGTAATTGTCCTATTGAAATATTAGTGTCGTTTTTAAAAAATCCTAAATATCGCTTACTGCCATTAATAGATGCTATTCAGAAATATGTATTTCCGTTGTCGAAACAAATCGACTGGGGGTACCACATACCTTATATGATAACAGGGGCTCTGAATGAGCATCCCCGTGCAGCAATGGAATGGATGGATTCCGATAAAAAAGACGATTTTGTAGGGTTTTTAAAAAGCCTGCACGACTATGAGTTGTTAGAATAAAATAAAGATATTCAGGATATATGTATTCCCATTAAAAGGACATCATCAATCTGGTAATAATTGTTTTTCCAGTTTTGGAATTTTTCAATAATAAAGCGCTTTTGATTTTCCATTGGTAAAAACTGTATTTCGTTTAAGATTTGTTTTAACTGTGAAAGGCTGAATTTTTTATTGTTTTCACCACCAAATTGATCGATAATGCCATCGGAGAACATATACAAATTATCGCCTTTATGAATATTGATTTCCTGGTTTGTAAAATTTGATTTTTCTTTAATATGTATTCCTACCGGCATCCTGTCGCCTTTATATTCGATTATTTCAGTTGCTGATGATTTATTGTTTTTAAGAATAAGTATTTTATTGTTTGCCCCTGCAAAATGCATTTTATATTGGTTTTTATCGATTATTACCAGGGTCATGTCCATTCCGTCAACAACTTCGCAATCTTTACCTGTTTGATTCAATGATTTTTTTATTAATTCCCTTAATTCTGTAAGGTACCCTGCAGCGGTAACATGTTTTCGGTGGGTGATGAGTTCATTTAAAAATGCAATTCCCAATATGCTCATAAATGCGCCAGGAACACCGTGCCCTGTGCAATCTGCAACCGCAATAATCGTAATATTTTCTATTTGTTTAACCCAGTAAAAATCTCCTGAAACAATATTAAGGGGTTGATAATAAACAAAATAGTTATTTAATGTTGTTTCCAAGTATTCTTCTGATGGCAGCAATGCCCCCTGTATGCGGCTTGCATATTTTATACTTTCAATAATTTCGTTGCTTTTTCTTTTAACCTCTTCGGTTCTTTCTTCAACCATTTGTTCTAACCTGCGATTGTAATTATCAATGGTAATAAGCGATTCATATGCCCTTAAACTTGAAGTAACAATTGTATATAAACGATTTTCAGTTAAATCAGCCTTAGTTTGATAATCATTAATATCGTAGTTTTTTACTACTTCATTTTCAGGAGCAACACCCGGCTGTCCTGTTCTTAAAATAATTCTTACAATTGAGTTTTTTAGATCGTTTCTTATATATTTAACAAGTTCGAGCCCGGCGTTTGCTGTTTCCATAACAACATCAAGAAGAATTAAGGCAATATCATCGCGCTGGTTCAATATTTCCTTTGCTTCTTCTCCCGACTTTGCATTTAATAAGAAAACACTTTTTTTATTGTACTGGAAATCGCTTAAAGACAGATGTGTTATTGCATGAACATCTTCCTCATCATCAACAACAAGAATATTCCAGTTATGCGAATCTCCATGTTTGGGTTCAGAATAATCTAAATTATCTTCAGGTGCAAATATATCGTCCATAACAATTTTATTATTATACTGTTATATGCATAAAAACCGTCATTTTTTATTTTTTAGTTGTGGAAGGCTAATCGTGAATTCAACCCCTTTTCCTGGGGCGCTTTTACACTTAATATCCCCAAAAAGTTTTTGGGTTACCAAATTATATACAATATGCATTCCTAAACCTGTGCCTACTTTTTTATTGGTAGTAAAAAACGGGTCAAAAATCTTGCTTTTCACTTCTTCGTTCATGCCTTTGCCATTATCTTTATATATTAATTTTACTCCTTTTTCGCCGGTTTCAATAATTATTTCTATTTTTCCTTCATCATTTTCGCTAAAAGCATGGTTTAATGAATTTATAATTAAATTGGTAAGTATTTGGGCTATTGCTCCAGGGTAGCTTTCAACCTGAAGTTTTTCATCACAATTAACAATAACTTCAATTTTCCGTTTTTTAAACTTTGGATAAATGGTATTAATTACGTCCTGCATATAATTTTTTAATGCAAATTTTCTTTTTTCTTCGGTTGACTGGTCAACAGAAACCTGCTTAAACCCTTTTATTAAATCGCTTGTGCGCAGCAGGTTCGACATGGCCAGTTTACCCGATTCATTAATGTATTTTAAATAGGAATCCAAATCGCTTTTTTTCATTTTATTTGACTCCATCAGTTGAATGATATTGTTTGTGCGGTTAACAATACCCGAAACACCTTGCACGCCAATTCCCACCGGGGTATTTAATTCGTGGGCAATACCTGCCACAAGGTTTCCGAGCGAAGCCATTTTTTCTGCCTCAACTAATTGGTCCTGTGCTGTTTTTAAGTTTTCAAGAGTAGTTTCCAGTTCAAATTTTTGTTGTTCAAGTTCCTCATTCAATTCTTTTAAACTATCGCGTTGAGCTTCAATTTCTTCTTTTTGTTGCTCTATTTCTTTTGTGCGTACCTTTACTTTATCTTCAAGTTCTTCGTTCATCTTTTTTACTTCAGAGATATATTTCTGAATTTTATCCACCATTTCATTATAACCTTCAGTTAATTCACCTATTTCATCATTAGAACGCACAATGCTGTATGCATTGATAACCCCTTCGCCGGTTTTTCGCATATTATCAAGAAGCTCATGAAGTGGATATACCAAATCTTTTTTAGACCATGAATTAAATAATACTGAATATATAAGGGT
>JAFGQQ010000151.1 GCA_016935595.1 Bacteroidales bacterium | reverse complement strand
TAGCCGGCTGGATAATAGGCGGATTTTCCATTTTAGTCGGTGGTTTTGGAATTGCTAATATCATGTTTGTTTCTGTTAAAGAACGTACTAATATTATTGGAATTCAGAAATCGTTAGGTGCCAAGAATTACTTTATTCTTTTTCAATTTTTATTTGAAGCCGTACTCTTGGCATTAGTAGGTGGAATTTTAGGCCTCGTAATAATTTTTACAGGCACGTTATTTGCTCAAAGAATGATTGAAATGGAATTGTTATTGACTTTAAAAAACATAGTATTAGGTTTAACAATTTCTATTGTTATTGGAATTATTTCGGGATTTTTGCCTGCTTATTCGGCTTCACGTCTCGACCCTGTTGAAGCTATTAACACGCATTTTTAATTTGAATATTTCTTAATTTTTAAGGTTTGTCCCGGACTTATCTTATTTGCATTTTTAATATTATTTAATTGCATAATATCATAATCGCTAACGCCAGGATATTTTTTTGCTATTTCCCAAAGAGTATCACCGGGTTTCACTTCATAATAAACGTATTGGAATTTCTGGTCGTTTTTTACTTCTGGAATATCAAAATTAGGAGAGCTGTTTCCGCTCATTTTTTGTTTCTCATCGAATGTTAAATCATTTATTTTTCCGTATTTGCTTTTTTTATTTTCGGGTACAAATACAACTATTTTTTGGCCTGATTTAATTAAGTTGCCTCTAATATTATTCCAGTACCTCAAATCGGAAACTCTTACATGATACCATTCTGCAATAAATCCTAAATTATCACCGGGTTTTACAGTATAATAAATTTTAGTATAGCCTTTAGGAGGTTCGGGAGAATACCTTGAATAAGAAGTTGGTTTTGCCACAAGGTTTTCCGGACTAAAAAAAATGGAGTCGTTGTATGAAAAAATAGAATCCTGTAAATCAATAAAATCCGGAATATATTCAACAGGAAGTTTTAGAATATATCCGTCTTTTTCATCTTTAGGTATTATTTCATTGCGAAATTGCGGATTCATTTCACATAAATCATTATAGGGTATTTTTAGTACTTCTGATATTTGTTTTAAGTGCAATTCATCTTTTATAATCAGGGTGTCAGTAATTGCTGTATATTCAATTTCATCTGGTATAATATTGTGGTAAGGATAGTAATTGAAAATATATGTGGCAGCAATATAAGCTGGCACATATCCCCTGGTTTCCCTTGGCAGGTAATAGTATATTTGCCAATAGTCGTTTTTATTTCCGGTACGTCTTATTGCTTTATTAACATTACCCGGTCCGCAGTTGTAGGCAGCAATTACCAGCATCCAGTCGTTGTATATGGCATACATATCACTTAAATATTTTGCTGCTGCGTGGGTGGATTTGATCGGATCCCTTCTCTCATCTACAAAAGAATTCATTTTAAGCTGATATGCTTTTGCTGTGTAATACATGAATTGCCAAAGACCAGTTGCTCCTGCTCTCGAAACTGCATTTGGATTTAATCCCGACTCTATTATCGGCAAGTATTTTAGTTCATTTGGTAATCCATATTCTTCTAATATTTGTTCAAAAATCGGGAAATAATATTCGGTTAAACCCAACATTTTTGCAACTTCTTTCCTCCTTTCAACTGTATAAACTTTAATATAGTTTTTAACTATATTGTTATAAGATAACGGAATAATAGAGGGAATTTGTTTTATCCTGTCTAAATAAACAGAATCGGGATAATCGGTATTATCAGTATCATTACTAAACGTGTAATCATTTTTAAAAGTTATATACGGATGTTCAACGTACCATTTATAAGTTAAACTATCGTATAGTTTTATTGTATAAGTGACAGAATCGTTAATATCGGGCTTTTTATGATTGGTTTGGCTTGATTCTCCAAATTGGAATATAAAAATAAATATGTAAAATAAAATAATCTTCTTCATAATCATTTCCCCCTCATTATAAAAATTAAAATAAATTAATTTGAATGCAAATTTAAAAATTCATTGTTAATGTCAAGCCGAAATTAACAGGTTCGTTCGGATTGTTGATAAAATTTGGCATAATATCTATAGTTAGATCATTAGAAATATCATAATCATATAAATGACTAAACACCGTGGCATCAATAATGTTTATTCCATAAAATGCTGCTAATCCTATAATTGTTAAATCTCTGTACCTTTTCCATCGGTCTTTTTCCTTTTTTAATTTATTAAGCGATTCATTTAAAGTATTCGAATCAAAATAATCTGTAATGAGATATATCTCTAATTGATGCATTTCTCCTTTAGTAAAATTTGCTTTATCCCAGATATTTCTCTGTCCGTATTCTGATCGATGTGCTGATAAATATTCTAAAGCATACTCGTTAGCTAAAGAATCGTTTTTTATCATATAAGCTTGTAAAGTTCTTTTATATTGAATGTGATTGTAATTAATAAAGAAAGCGAATGTACCAATTCCGATATATACCAAAGGTATTTTCCAGTATTGTTTATTATAAAGTTGGCCTAAACCCGGAATAAATGTTGAATACAATCCGGCTTTATATGGTGAACGGTATTCTTTAAAAACCGGGTGTATACCGTCGCAAATATTTAAGAAATACAATAACCCGGTACCGGCAAAATAAAGGTAAGATAAATTTTTATGTTTGTTTTCAGCTTTTCTTATCTCTTTAAATGTTTCATTTTCAGTTTCTAAAATATATGATTTAAAAGGAATATTACCTTCTGTTTTTAAAGTATAATATGAAGTTGGTATATAATTTAAATATTCATTAAAATTATCTTCCTGGTATTGTTTATATTTTTTATAATGATCTAATCCTAATGTTGAAAGAGCTATTAGACCACCATAACAGAAAGGGATTTTCCAATATTGTTTATTTTTAATTTGTGAAAAACCCGGTATAAGTGACTGTCTTAATGCTTTGTTTACATGATGATTAATGATTTTTCTTTGTTCTGTAGATGAAAGTGAGTCGAGATTTACTACTTCTTGTCCACAACACATATTATATATAAATAATGTTATGAAAAAAAAGCAGATTATCCGGTAAAATTTATAATAATGCAATTTTTTACTGCTAAAGAAATAAATAATATGATTAACGCAATTTAAGCTTTAAAATTATCAAAAATTCCCAGAATTCTTTCCAAATCTTCGTCTGATTTGAATGGTATGATAATTTTGCCTTCCCCTTTTGGATTTCTTTTAAATTCTATATTTGAATTGAAGTATGTTGATAAATGATTTTGGAGCTGCGTATATTCTTCTGGTAAAGAGGCAATTCTTCTTGCTACATTCGAAGCTTTTTTGGGTTGTTCATTTAAATTTCTTACAATATTCTCAGCATCGCGAACAGATAAATTTTCAACAATTATTCTATTAAAAATAGCAAGTTGGGCCTGGTTATTCTCAATATTAATTAAAGATTTGGCATGGCCCATAGTTATTTTCTTTTCCCTTATTCCAAGTTGTATTTCGGCAGGTAATTTTAGTAGCCTTAAATAATTAGTAATGGTTGATCTTTTTTTACCTACTCTTTCGCTTAAATTTTCCTGGGTAAGCCTGCATTCTTCAATTAGCCTCTGGTAACTAATGGCAATCTCAATGGCATTTAAATCTTCGCGTTGAATATTCTCGACTAATGCCATTTCTAGCATATTCTGATCATTGGCAGTTCTTACGTATGCTGGAATTTTGGTTAAACCTGCAATTTTTGATGCCCTGTATCTTCTCTCGCCAGTAATTAACTGATATTTTTCTTCATCAATTTCTCTTACTGTTATAGGTTGAATTATACCTAATTCTTTTATCGAACTCGCTAATTCGATTAAACCTTCTTCTTCAATTCCTTTTCGAGGTTGAAAAGGATTTAATTCTATATCATCTATATTAATTTCATTAATGGCATCTCCTGAAATATGCATTTCAGGTCTTACCGCGTCTTCCATTAATGCACCCAATCCTCTGCCTAATGCCTGCTTTTTTGCCACGATTTTATAATTTTAATGTTATTATAATTTTTTATTATTTTTTAATTTCGTCATGTTGTTTTTCTGAAGTAATTCTTTTGCCAGGTTCAGGTGATTAATTGCTCCTGTTGAATTGGCATCGTACAGTAATATTGGTTTTCCATAACTTGGTGCTTCACCTAATTTAATATTTCGTTGAATAATTGTTTCGAATACCATTTGCTGGAAATGTTTCTTGACTTCTTCAACAACCTGGTTGGATAAGCGTAACCTGGAATCGTACATGGTTAAAAGAAAACCTTCTATTTCCAGTTCGGGATTTAACCGGCTTTGAATTATTTTTAATGTATTTAAAAGTTTTCCTAATCCTTCTAATGCAAAATATTCGCATTGTACAGGTATTAATGCCGAGTTTGCTGCTGTAAGGGCATTGACCGTGATTAAGCCCAATGACGGGGAACAATCAATTAATATAAAATCATAATCCCCTTTAATTTTTCCAATTACTTGTTTAAGCACTTTTTCCCTGCTTGGTAAATTAAGCATTTCAATTTCAGCACCAACCAAGTCGATATGCGCGGGAATTAAATCAAGACCTTCTATTTCACTGTTTAAGATAATGCTATTTGGATCGGCATTATCAATAAGGCATTCATATATACTTGTTTTTATATTTCTTACATCAAAACCTGTTCCTGAAGTAGCATTGGCCTGAGGATCAGCATCAACCAAAAGTACTTTGTACTCTAATACTGCTAAACTTGCTGCCAGATTTATTGCTGTTGTGGTTTTACCAACTCCACCTTTTTGATTTGCTAGAGCTATGATTTTTCCCATTTAAACCGATTTAATAATTTTATTTATTTAAGAAATGCTAAAAATACAATATATAAATTCATTGTATTTTTTTTTCGAATATATGAATTTTAACAAAAAAAATTAGCGTTATGAACAAGATATTAACATAAAAAAATATCTGTATGACATTTAGTGAATTACAGACAATATTATTTAAAGTGATAAAAAATATTTGTTAATAAAATCTATAAACCTTGTTAAACCTCTTTTTCAATCAATTCTTCAATAAGTTTTTCTTTGTTAACCGGAACTACACCAACTTTTTCGCAAACAATTCCGCCTGCAATATTTGAAATATTGGCAATATCGTAAATGCTTAATTTATTTGCTACACATAGACTGGCTGTGCTAATAACCGTATCACCTGCACCTGAAACATCAGAAACATCTCTTATTTTAGCTGGAACATGATGAAATTTATCTTTGGTGCAAATTAAAATTCCATTCTCCGAAAGAGTAAGTAAGATTGAATCGATATTCTTTTCTGAAAGATAAGTTTGACAAATTCTAACAATTTTGTCTATTTCATTTTTATTAATATCAATTTTTAAGCCTTCTTTTAGTTCTTTAAAATTAGGTTTTAGTAAAGTTAAATTTTCATACAAGCCAAAATTATTTCTTTTAGGATCGACCAATAATGGTATATTTTTTTCTTTTGAGATATTAATGATATATTTAATGACACCAGCACTTAAAATTCCTTTGTTATAATCTTGAACTACAATTGATGAAATGTTTTCGCTGGATATAGCTGAATTTATTGTTTCAATAAATTTTTTTTCAGTTGATTCAGATAAATATTCTGTTATTTCTTCGTCTATTCTTAATAAGTGTTGATGGCCCGAAATAGCCCTGGTTTTCATAGTTGTAATTCTCTGCTCATCTTTAATGATCCATTTTGAATTAATATTATTTTGTTTTAATAAATCGTTAAAAGAAAAACCATTTGTGTCTTTTCCGATAACAGAACACAATATAGGTATAGCGCCTAATGACTGGATATTTTTTGCAACATTGGCAGCCCCACCTAAACGGTATTCTTTTTTTGATGCTGATAAAACCTGCACTGGCGCTTCAGGTGAAATTCTGGTCACATCTCCCCAAATATATGAATCGATCATTACATCACCAATAATAAGAATTCTGGAATTTTTAAAGCTTTCAAATAATTGTAATACCTGG
>JAFGQQ010000150.1 GCA_016935595.1 Bacteroidales bacterium | reverse complement strand
TTTATATGATGGAGTTTCACCAGAAGGAACTTCATATAATCCATCCGAAATTCAACAGGTACACCAGGCATATGGAAGGGATTTCCAGTTGCCGAATATAACTGCTCATAATGAATCATGCGCAAATATTGGTAATATTTTATGGAACTGGCGAATGTTACAAATTACCGGAGAGGCTAAGTTTGCTGATATAATGGAACTTGTAATGTATAATAGCTTGCTAGCGGGTGTTAGCCTCGACGGAAAAGGATATTTTTATACCAACCCACTTTGTGTTACAGATGATTTAACTTATACTTTACGCTGGTCAAAAGAACGCGAAGAGTATATAAGCTATTGCAATTGCTGTCCACCAAATACCATACGTACAATTGCCGAAATTCATAATTATTTTTATAGTTTATCGGATAAAGGATTATGGGTGAATTTTTATGGCAGTAATATACTGTCTACAAATTTAAAAGATGGATCAGCATTAAAGCTTACTCAAAAAACAAATTATCCGTGGGATGGCCAGATAGTAATTACTTTAGAACAGGTACCTAAAAATGAATTTTCAATATTTCTACGTATCCCTGGATGGTGCAAAAATGCAAATCTTACTGTTAATGGGGCGACTAAGGGTATTGTGTTAATTTCCGGAAATTATGCAGAAATAAAAGGTAAGTGGAAAACGGGTGATAAAATAGTATTAAACCTTCCTATGGAACCAATATTGATTGAGGCAAATCCCCTGGTTGAAGAAACGCGTAACCAGGTTGCCATAAAACGAGGACCGATAGTTTATTGTCTCGAATCGGTTGATTTGCCTGAAAATATTGATATTTTTAATATTTCCATTCCCTCAAATATTGAATTAATACCAAAAACCATCAATATTGAAAATGCTGATATAATAAGCATGGAAGGAGATGCCAGATTAATTGTAAGAGCTGATTGGAAACATCAATTATATAGAGAAATTCCTGAACAGGAACCTTCAAAAATAAATATAAAATTAATTCCTTATTACGCCTGGGGAAACCGGGGACATTGCGAAATGACTGTTTGGCTTCCATTGAGCAAGTAATTTTATATAGATTAGTAAATTAATTCTACTTGAGTAGATTATATTAAAAATAATATGGAGTCTGATGTTTTAAAAGACAGGGATTTTAGTAAAGAATTTAATTTCATTACTTCACGAAGCAGTGGCCCCGGAGGACAGAAGGTAAATAAGGTAAGTACCAAGGTTGAATTACGCTTTAATTTAAATACATCAGAAATACTTACTGAAAATGAAAAAGAAATTATAAAAAACAAACTTAAAAATAAAATTAACAGTAATGGAGAGTTGATTATTTCATCACAAACCGAACGCAGCCAGCTAATGAATAAAAAGAAAGTAATTTATAAATTTTACTTAATTATTACAAAAGCTTTAACTCCAAAAAAGAAACGTAAACAAACTAAACCTTCAATAATATCTATTGAAAAACGATTAGAAGATAAGCGAATTCAATCCGAAAGAAAAAAATTAAGAAGAGATATTGGATATTAAGATATATTTCTGAATAACTTGTTAATATTTTTTATCCTTCCGGGCAATTTTCTTTACAAATATTCCTTTAATTTAACCTTAACAAATATTTAATCATCAATAATTAAAAATTAAGATTATATGAGCGGTTTCTTTGGCAGTATTTCAAAAAAAGATTGTGTTGCTGATGTATTTTATGGTACGGATTATCATTCACATTTAGGTACAAAAAGAGCAGGGATGTCATTTTATTCAAAAGAATTAGGATTTCAAAGGGCTATCCATAGTCTTGAAGATGGGTATTTCCGTAATAAATTTGAAAATGATGTGAAAGGCTTTTCAGGTAACTTAGGAATAGGGGTAATAAGCGATACAGAAGCGCAGCCATTAGTTGTGTCTTCTCATATGGGAAGATTTGGAGTGGCAACAGTTAGTAAAATTGTGAATATTGATGAAATTGAAGCAAAGTTTATTAACCAGCATAGAACCTTTACGGAAACCAGTCAGGGCAGTGTTAATCCTACCGAACTGGTAGCCATGTTAATTGCCGAAGGAAGTAATTTTGTATCAGGAATTGAGAATGTCTATAACCAGGTAAAAGGATCTTGTTCTATGCTTATTTTATCAAATAATTGTATCATTGCGGCCCGCGATAAACTTGGCAGGACACCTGTTATATTAGGTAAAAAAGAAGGGGCATATGCTGCTGCCTTTGAAACCTGTGCATTTGCAAATCTTAATTATGAAGTTGAAAAATATCTCGGACCGGGGGAAATTGTAAAAATTACTGCCGATGGTTATGAACAGTTGCGCAAACCCAACGAGAAAATGCAAATATGTGCCTTTCTTTGGGTTTACTACGGATATCCCCCTTCTTTTTATGAAGGAATAAATGTTGATGAGTGCCGCTACCGTTGTGGTGCTTCTCTTGCCCGAAACGACAAAGTGGAGGCCGATTTTGTTGCAGGTATTCCAGATTCCGGTGTTGGTCATGCCATGGGCTACAGTAATGAAAGAGGAATGCCTTTAAAACGACCTTATTCAAAATATACGCCAACCTGGCCCCGTAGTTTTATGCCTCAAAGCCAGGAAACACGTGATTTAGTCGCTAGAATGAAATTAATTCCAAATACTGCTTTAACAAAAGGAAAAAGAGGTATATTCCTCGATGATTCGATTGTTCGCGGTACCCAGCTTAAAGATAATGTACGTGATTTACATGCTGCTGAAATAAAAGAAGTACATATGAGAATTGCGTGTGCCCCACTAACATACCCTTGTGAATTTTTAAATTTCAGCCGTTCCAGGTCAAATCTCGATCTTGCTACACATAAAGCGGTTCACCAGCTTGAAGGTAATGATAAACCTGATATGAAAGAATATTCCGATTCTAACACTGAAAAATATAGGGAAATGGTTGAACAAATCAGGAAAAATTTGGGTTTAACTACACTTGTATATCAAAAACTGTACGATTTGGTTCAGGCAATCGGACTTCCAAAAGAAAAACTTTGTACTCATTGCTGGGACGGATCGAGTTATTTTTAATTTTAATTAGCAAGTTAGACCAAATTATAATAATTACTTTTGTCCCTCTAAAAAATAATTGAATGATATCAATAGATAATTATTATGGTGAACTGTCTGCTTTATTAACAGCTTTATTTTGGACAGTAACCGTACTTGCTTTTGAATCTGCAAGCTTAAAGGTAGGATCTCTTTCGGTTAATGTGATTCGATTAATTTTTGGTTTTATTTTTTTAAGCAGTTATACGTTTATTAAACGCGGATTGATCTTTCCTGCCGATGCCAGTTATAATAACTGGTTATGGTTATCCCTTTCCGGATTTATAGGATTTGTTGTAGGTGATTTATTTTTGTTAAAATCATTTACTTTAATAGGCTCAAGATTTGCTATGCTAATCATGACTCTCGTGCCTCCCATTACAGCTTTGTTTGGATGGATTATTTTAGATGAAAGACTTACTATTTATAATTATCTGGGTATGTTTTTAACCTTTTCAGGGATTTGTATGGCAATTTTTAGCAGGGAAAATAACAATAAAAAACTGTCATTAAAACTTGCACCAAAAGGATTATTATTTGCATTAGCAGGTGCACTTGGTCAGGCCTTGGGTTTGGTGCTCAGTAAATTTGGTATGGCTGATTTTGATCCGTTTGCTGCTGCCCAAATTCGAATTATTGCCGGTATTACTGGTTTTGGAATTTTAGTTTCAGTTTTAAACCGATGGAATAGAGTTGCGAATACATTTAAAAATAAAAAAGGAATACAAGAAATTGCTATCGGTTCGTTTTTCGGCCCATTTTTAGGAGTATCTTTTTCCTTAATTGCTATAAAATATACTGAAACAGGCATTGCATCGACAATTATGGCTATTGTTCCGATTTTGATTATTCCTCCAGTAATTTTATTTTATGGTCAGAAAGTTAGAATATTTGAAATCTTAGGCGCTATAATCAGCGTTGGTGGTGTAGCCATTTTCTTTATTATCTGATAAGATATTCTGTAAATATCATATTTAATTTGTCTTAATAATTTTATAAATTTAAAGACTATAATTAAATTAATATGTTATGGAATTACATCACATTTATTGGTGGAATCTTGAAAATTTATTTGATGTTTTCGATTCGCCTCGAAGGCCTGACTGGCTTAAAAAAACACTCAAAAGCGAACTTAAAGGATGGACAGAAGATGTGCTAGCTAAAAAATTATCAAACCTGGTGAGCATAATTAAAAAATTTAATAACAATACCGGACCAGACATTTTGGGTGTTTGTGAAATTGAGAATGAGTATGTTATGCAAAAACTGGCAGAGAAATTAAATAATAATGTAAACAGGATATACTCTGTGTTGCATAAAGACACGAAAGATAACCGTGGAATAGACATAGCATTTATTTATGATTCGGTGAAATATGATCAGACTGGAGATTTATTTTCACTGGAAATAATGAAAAGAAATGCTACACGAGATGTTTTACAAGTTACTTTTAAAACAAAAAAAGGAAATGAAATAACTATACT
>JAFGQQ010000149.1 GCA_016935595.1 Bacteroidales bacterium | reverse complement strand
GTGATAGGCATATCTGTAATTAATGCTTTGGCAAATAAAAAGGTAAGTTATACCGAGTTATTGTTTACTAATATCATGGTTATACTTGTTACACTTGGTTTGGAAAAAATATGGCTATTACGCCATGAATCGAGAAAAACAATAAATTATGAAAAAATCGAAAATATAAAACCCGAAAACCACGATATTTTAATTAAAGATTTACAAGATCGTACCGGGCTGAAAATTAACAGGATTGAAATAGGAAGAATTGATTTTTTACGTGACGTTGCCAGAATTCGGGTTTATTACTTCGAAGATGAGGTTAATTACGCTGATGAAGAATCAAACTTGGCTAATGATGATGATTAATATTAAGTATAAGTTGTTTAGAAACTTCTTTGTAACAATATTGTTGCTTACATCAGGCAATTTTTTTGCGCAAGTAAATGATTTTCAGTTATGGTCGGGTATTTCAATTGAAAAAGAAGTATTTAACAACATGAGCATCTCACTTGAAGAAGAGGTGCGTTTTGTTGAGAATGCCACTTATCTTGCCAAGTATTATACAGATATTGGCGTGAAATACGATATAACAAGAATGGTTAACTTTTCAGTTAATTACAGATATATTAATGAAAAAGATTATGATTCACCGTTTAGTTCTGAAAACAGGTTTTATTCTGATTTATCATTTAAACAATCTATAAACCGCTTAAAAATTTCTTTTCGGACACGTTATCAATTCAGGTGCATTTCGGAAAAGGAATTTAATATGGGTGAATCAGCTGCAAAATATAACCGTAATAAACTGTCGGCAGAATATAATATTTCAAATTTTCCTATATCTCCCTATATATCAAGCGAATGTTTTTATAAGATCGATTTTTCAAAAGGAAGTAAATTTGATAAAATAAGAAATGAAATAGGATTTGAATATAGGCTAAATAAATATAACCAGATAGAATTATCCTATACAATTCAAAATGACCTTAACCAGGCAAACCCTGTCAATGTTTATTTTATGGGGATACACTATGGCATTAGTTTTTGAATCATGGCGTAGTTAAAGCAACTGGTAATATTTTACCATTGAAGTATTTATGGCCGTTGATTGCGAAATTCACAATAAATTCAGCCATTTCACATGCTTTCAAAGGGGCCTTATAACCGGGAAAAGCCTCGTTTAACATCTCGGTTTGTACTGCTCCAAGAGCAAGACAATTAAAATGTATTTGTTCTTCTTTATATTCTTCAGCTAAACATTCCGTTAAACAAGCAATAGCAGCCTTACTGGCACTATAATACGAAAGCCCCGGAAACTTAACACTTCCCTGGTATCCACCCATACTTCCAATGTTTACAATATGCGAAGGGGCATTCATTAAAGGTAATAAACATTCAATTAATTTTGCCGGAATAAAAAAATTAGTTATAAATATTTGCTTCTTCTCATTTTCACTGTATTCTGTATATTTTTTATTTAACAGTATCCCTGCATTGTTAATTAAAATATCAATTTTTGCAAAAACCTTTTTTATAACCTTTTGAATATCTGTTGATTTAGTAGTTGTTTCGTTTAAGTCATAGACGATGGGTATTATTTTGGAAGTTTTTTTATTTGTTTCGCAAGTCACCTTTAAATCTTCAAGTTTTTCACGGTTTCTCGATATAACAATTATATTGTTATTGTTCAGGGCATAAAATTGTTTTGCAATTTCATAACCTATGCCTTTACTTGCGCCTGTTACAATAATATTCATAATTTTTCGTATTTAATTCGTAATTTTACACAGCGCAATAAAAGTAATAAATTTATGGGCAGGATATTACATGTTGTTTTAATATTTACTTTTTGGTTTTTGAACTTTAATGTTTTTTGCCAGGCAGAATATGAAGACTTTTATTCGGAAAAAGAAAAAAAACAAAACCCGAAAGAACGTGTTTTTTTAGGTGGCAACCTGGGTATGTCTTTTGGTAACGGAATGGCTTATATTGAAATATCGCCTATAGTAGGTTATATGTTTACCAACAAATTATCGGTTGGTACAGGGCCTATTTTTCAGTATTATAAAAGTAGCTTTTATAACTTAAAACTTAATATATACGGAGGCAGAGTATATTCGCGGTATATTCTTTTCAGAAATATATTTATTCATGCCGAAGAACAACTTACATTCAATGAATATAACTTTTCAACCGGGTTAGCCACTTCAGATAATACAAATAAGGTAATAAACGATTTAATGATTGGCGGCGGAATAAGGCTTCCTTTTGGACAAAAAAGCTCGGTTAATCTTGTCCTGTTATACAATCTAACAGAATCCCAATATTCATTAAATACCAGTCCAATAATACGAATTGACTTTAATTTTTAGTGTTTAAAACTTACAAGGTTTTGTTAATTCTTTCAATTTTATTGCCGGTTATTATTTTCTAATTTTAGCAAAAAAAGGAATGAAATTTATTGCCGATTTTCATATTCATTCGCATTATTCCATTGCCACCAGTAAAAAGCTTACACCGGAACATCTCGATTACTGGGCAAAAATTAAAGGCATATCAGTTGTTGGGACCGGTGATTTTACACACCCTAAATGGATTAATGAATTGAAAGAAAAAGTCGAACCTTCAGAAATCGGCCTTTTTCAATTAAAAAACGATTTTATTATTAACGATCCAATAACTGATAATAATATATTGCCTGTAAGATTCATGCTTACTGCCGAAATAAGTAACATTTATAAAAAAAACGGAAAAGTAAGAAAAGTACATAATGTTATTTTCGCGCCTGATTTTAATACAGTTGAAAAAATTCAAAACGAATTGCTTAGAAGAAAATTTAATATCACTTCGGATGGAAGGCCAATATTGGGAATAGATTCGAAAGATTTACTCGATTTGGTTTTAAACATTTCACCGGAAATATTTTTTGTCCCTGCCCATATCTGGACACCCTGGTTTTCGGTATTAGGCGAAAAATCGGGGTTTGATTCGATTGAAGAATGCTTTGAAGATTTATCACAATACATAAATGCTGTCGAAACTGGTTTGTCTTCAGACCCACCTATGAATTGGGCATGCAGCAAGCTCGATAAATATACATTGCTCTCAAATTCTGATGCCCATTCACCTGAAAAACTCGGAAGAAATGCAAATTTATTCGATTCGAAGCTCGATTATTTTAGCATTATTGAAGCCATAAAAGCAAAAAATACCGAACATTTTTTAGGAACTATTGACCTTTTTCCCCAAGAAGGAAAATACCATTATGCCGGCCATCGCAAATGCAATGTTTGCCTCGATCCTGTCAGTAGTTTAATAAAACGCGGTATTTGTCCGGTTTGTAATAAACCAATTACAAATGGTGTAATGAACCGCATTATTCAATTAAGTGACAGGGAAAAAATTGATAATATAACAAACCGGCCTCCGTTTTATTCCATAATTCCTTTAAAAGAAATTATTGCTGAAATTAACTGGAAGAATTCTGTCCCTTCTGTTATTGAAAAAGAATACCGAACCCTGATAAAAACTTTTGGTAACGAGTTTAATATTCTTCTACATTTACCGGTTGAAGATATTGCTGAAAAAGGTGGTCAATTACTTGGTGAGGCAATTAAGCGTATGCGAAACAGGCAGGTTTTTATAAAAGAAGGATACGATGGAGAATACGGAATAATTAAAGTATTTAATGAAAATGAGCTGAAAATAAATGCTGCCCAATCAACCTTGTTTTCCTATGAGAAAATAGAAAAAACCGAAACTCCGGAGCCAAGAAAACTATTGAACTTTAACTTAAAAGAATACCGGGAAATTTCAAAAGGCATTGATTTTCAGGATTTACCTGTTTCTGAACCATTAAAGGTTAAGGAAGAACCTGCAATATATGG
>JAFGQQ010000148.1 GCA_016935595.1 Bacteroidales bacterium | reverse complement strand
TCGATTATTGATAAAATGCTTGTTTTCCCAAGTAATCCGCCTATTGAGTACGGCAATGCAACATCAGGGCTGGTTTCAATTTATACAAGCGACAACCTGCCGGAAAGTAACTATAATTATATAGGCTTGTCTTTGGCTAATATTGGCGGGTATCTATCCAGAAGGATAAAAGGAAAATCGGCAATAACTGTATTTGCTAATTATCAGCCCTCAAGTATTTTTATAAATATCAATCAGGAGAGTTTGCGCGATTTAAAAAAATTCAATACAACCGATTGTGGAATATATTTTATTCACGAGTTCAATAACCGAACAAATTTTAAACTATTTAATTATACCAATACCGAAGGTTTTGAGTATAATCTCAGGCATCCCAGTTATAATGGCAGTTTTATCCAGGGGAAAAAGCGTAATTTTTTAGTTTCCAATTTTCTTAAGAAATATAAAAACTCTCAATTTTCAATAAATAGCGGTTTAAGTTTAAGTAATGAACAATTTCAGTATGGCAATACGGATATTGATTTAAATAAAAACGACTGTTATTTTTCAGTTAATTATCTCTATTTTCTGGAGAAACTCACCATAAAATCAGGAATTTCATATGATAATAGAAAAATAGATATGGAAGGTATGGTTCCAATGTTCGATTATGCAATTGCTGTAAATCATTCAGCTATTGAAATCAATTCTAACGAGAAAAATCCTGTTTATGAAGGATTTGCCTATTTAAAATATAAATTAAATTCATTCTGGGTTTTTGGAATTGGTGCCAGGAAAAATCTGCCGTTCAATGGACAGGATAATTATTTTACTTACCAATTGAATGTGAGTTATAACATTAATGATGTTCATTCATTCAATTTTTCAGGCGGAAAATACAATAAATATGATATTCCAAATGCCGAAATTCAAAATAAATATTTAATAAGTAATAACCAGGTTTCGTTCGATTATAAATACTTATCAGATAGGTTGGAGCTTAGTTCGGCATTATTTTATAAAAATACTGTTATACCAAATAAAAAGGAGAATATAGTCGGCGGGGAGATTTTTTCAAAAATTAATATTACAAGTAAGGTGGAGGCGCAGTTTTCATATACTTATCTGAATGCCACAATCGTTAATGACGATATAGAGTACCCTTCGAAATATGATCTTCGGTATTTTATTCGCGGCAGTATAAAGTATAATTTTACAAGCAGTTTTTATATTAGCGCTATTGCTTTATTTCGTCATGGCCATTATTATCTTACTGTTATAAATAGTGAGTTTGATGAATTTTCAAATGTATACAGGCCCATTTATGATAACTTATCCAATATGAGTAGACTTCCTGCATATAATAAAATTGATTTAAGTATTTCCAAATTATTCTCTTTAGCTGAAAAATCAAATATTATTGTTTATGCGAATGTCAGCAATTTGTTGAATAGTAAAAACGTCCATTCAATAAATTATAACGAAGATTATACCGATACTTTTAAAGAATATTATTCAAAAAGAACAATATATTTTGGAGGATTAATTAATTTCTAGATTATTTATAATAGTTTGTTGTTATGAATTATTTAGTTTCATGTCTTTTTTATATTTTTTAATTAATTTTCCAAATTCCTTGTCTTTTTTTCGTTTTTCCACTAAAGTTAATTCAAAATGAGCTTTTTCTTTTTCCATTTTTAAATAATTTTCATAAGAAGCTTTATCTATTTTTCCATTTTTAACTGCCTGAATTACTGCACATCCGCTTTCCTGAATATGTTTACAATTCCTGAATTTGCATTTTTGAGATAATTCAATAATAGAATTAAATGTCATTTCCAGTCCGGTATTTGCATCCGCAATGCCAATCTCTCTCATTCCCGGATTATCAATTAAAATGCCCCCGTTTTCCAGAATAATTAATTCCCTGTGACTTGTTACGTGCTTTCCTTTCTTTGTACTTAAACTTATTGAATCTGTATTCATGAGTGTTTTACCCAGCAAATTATTTAATAAAGTCGATTTACCAACTCCCGATGAACCAAGTAAACAATAAGTTTTACCACTCTCAATTATTGAGATTATTTCACTAAATCCGGTATGTGTTTCATTACTGAAAGCAATTATTGGAACATGTTTAACTCTTTTATTTATAGTATCATGTATGTTTTTTAATTGCGATTTATTTATTAAATCAATTTTACTAAGTAAAATAATTGGCTTAATATTTGAAGTATAGCAAATAGTTAAATACCGCTCTAATCTGTTTATATTAAAGTCCCTGTCAGTTGACTGAACTATAAAGGCATAATCAACATTGGTTGCTATTATTTGCTTTTCTCCAATTTTACCTGCAGTTTGTCTTTCAATAATTGTTTTTCTTGGAAAAATATTATATATAAGTGCTTTGTTTTTATCATATTCAGAAATCGAAACCCAATCTCCAACAGCAGGAAAGTCAGATCTGTTTTTTGCAGAAAATCTCAAATTCCCAATAATCTCAGCATCAAATTCATTTTTTTCTGTTTTAACCACATATCTTTCTTTGTGTTCAGATATTATCCTTCCCATATCAAATGAGCATAGTTTATGCTCTTTTCTGTAATTTTCAAGATTTGCGTTATATCCTAAATCTTCTAAAGTCATATTCTTATTTGAATATTTAATTTCGGTTTAAGTCTCAGTTATAATCCTGATTTTAATGTAAAATTATGATTATAATTAAGATTTATATCATTCCAAGTAGTTATGTTCTTTATAAATTTATTTAAATTTACATAAAAATAAAATTCAACAAATTATATGGAAGGTTTAAATGAAAATATACATGAAAAGATACAGGATATTTTCGGAAAAATGCCTGCCAAGTTTAGTGTGCTCGAAGAGGAGATTGATATTGAGTTACAAATGGAATATTTTGAATTTGGCAAATTACATAAAAGCGATTTAACAAAGGATCAGATCATAAAACGTAAAGACAGGTTATTTGATAAAAATACATCTGTCTTTGAAAAGAAACAATTATTATCTCTTTTAGCCTCGCTTGAAGAAGTGATTGCCTATCGAACTATCGAAAAATATTTGGTAAATCCTGATAAAGATATAAAAGACTGGGCAGTATTAGCTTTACAGGAGAGCCGTATGTCGCTTGAAAGCAGTTTGCTTGAAGAAAACCAGGTTTTTATTTCCACAGGATTAGGAGGGAAGGGAAAAAAGTTAAGATATTTTATTGTAATAATCTATGCAAGGGATAAGAAAGTCGAAAAAGTCCAAAAAAAGGTAATTGAAAATGAATTCGAATTTTTATTTAATAAGTTCGATGCTGAAATTGAAGAGATAAATCATTATAATTTATACTCAACAATTAAAACAATAATACCTATTTCTGTACCAATAAATAGTTTAATACAACGGTCAATTAAAGAATGTAACGAATACGGAAATTTTATTAATGAAAAGTATATTATTACTAATGTGAGAATTTTATCAGTTAAAGAGATAAAAAGATATTTAGAAAAGAATAAGTTAATTTAAGTTTAATAAATTTTAAAATTATAAAAAGGTATTATTTAGCTGAATTTTTAAAAAAGAATTCTCTTTCTTCTTAATATAAATATAGAAGAGTTAATATTATAAAAAGTAGCTAATTAATTAGCTATGAAGAAAAATTAAGATTCTTTTAAATCGTCAAATTCAACTTTTGTGTAATCTTCAGTTATTGTTTCTTCAACCGGCTCTTCTTCGCTAACTGGTTGATTGTCGGGATTTTTAATAAATTCGATTACATCGTTAAGGCCTTCTAGAAACTTTTCGAAATCTTCTTTATAAAGAAATACTTTGTGTTTTTCGAAATAATAACGGCCTTCTTTATTAAATCTTTTTTTGCTTTCTGTAATTGTTAGGTAGTAATCATTTCTTCTGGTTGACTTAACATCAAAGAAGTAGGTTCTTTTACCTGCACGTACAGCCCTCGAGAATATCTCCTGTCTTTCCGGTTTTTCCTGGTTTTCCTGATTCTCTTGATTTTCTAATTCCTCATTTTTTTCATATCCATCCATCATAATATTGCTTTAGTTAATAACTTATACTATAATATTCTTTCAAAAATAGAAATAATCCTTAAAAAAAGAACTTATTACAAAACAATCCCAATTATATTAAATTTCTCACTTTCAATCAAAAAAATTAACCGTTTTTTTTAAAGATTTTGATATTTTTTTTAATATTTATAAAAAAATCGTATCATTAAGAAAAAAAAATTACATTTGACTGGTATTTATAAATTACTTGGTTCTTTATATGTTAAGTAGAAGAATAATACGGATTAAAGTTTTACAGATGCTTTATGCATATCTGAAATCGGAAAAAGATTCGGTTGCAAAAGCTGAAAAGGAGCTGTTTCATAGTATAAATAAAACTTATGATTTGTATTTGTACCTTCTGTTGTTTATATGTGAAATAGCGAAATATGCTGAAGACCGCATTGAAATAGCTAAAAATAAGAAAATTCCTTCTTATGAAGATTTACACCCAAACACAAGATTTATTGATAATCAGATTGTAAAAATTTTATACAATAGTGATGAATTTACAAAAATTATTTCCTCAAAAAAAATAAACTGGATAAAACACCCTGAATTAATTAAAAATTTTTATAATTATTTAACTAAAACGAATATTTATAAAAATTACTTGTCTGCTGAAAATATATCTTCTCAAGATGAATTAAATTTTATTATCAATATTTATTCTAAAGAAATAATCCGATTTCTTGATTTATATCAATCACTTGAAGAAGAAAGTATTTATTGGAATGACGATATTGAATTTATTATTGGAATGATATGCAAGACACTTAAGAATCTGAATCATGATTCGAAGGAGAATAGCTTAAAATTAATGCCGTTGTTTAAAAATGATGAAGATTTGCAATTCACAAAGCAATTGTTTCGCAAATCCATCTTAAAACATAATGAAAACATTAAATTGATAGATGAGTTTACCGAAAATTGGGATATAGAACGAATTGCTTTTATGGATATTTTAATTCTTTCGATTGGAATAACAGAAATCACAGAATTTCCTTCCATCCCGGTAAAAGTATCTTTTAACGAATATTTAGAAATTGCCAAACAATATAGTACTGCTAATAGCAGTAGTTTTATTAATGGCGTATTAGATAAAATTGTTCAAAAATTAAAAAAAGATAATAAAATTATTAAAACCGGACGCGGATTAATAGGTGAAGCATAATCCATTTTATAAATCAATTTGTTCGTTTTTAAATTTTATTCTTACTTTGCAACTTTAACTTTTAAAGCAAATATAATTATAGATAAAAATTAAAATAGTAATTTGAAATGGAAAATTTATTGAATATTTTTTTAATGGCTCCGGCAAAAGAAGGTCAAAATCCTTTAATGTCATTTTTACCCTTAATATTAATAGTTGTTGTAATCTACCTTTTTATGATTAGGCCTCAAATGAGGAAACAGAAGGAACTCAGAACATTCCGGGAAAGTTTGAAGAAAGGAGATAAAATTGTTACAACAGGTGGAATTTACGGTAAAATTAGCGAATTATCCGAACAAACTGTAACTGTTGAAATTGCCGAAAAAGTAAAAATAAAAATTGATAAAGCTGCTGTATTAAAAGATCCTAGTGATATATCTACTCAACAAAAATAATATATTTAATTTGAGTAGTATAATTGATCTAATTCAACTAAATATTGAAAAAGAACTTATTAAACCGGATTGAGAGTTATTTTAATTTCATAAATGAAAAACTTGATCAGAAGGTTATTATTTTTATTTTTTTTCTTATTGTTTCAACAATATCGTGGTTTTTAATAGCCTTAAGCCAGGAATATTCGGCTTTTATACGATATCCTGTAAGGTATATTAATTTCCCGCCTGATAAAATTTTAGTTAACGATCTTCCTAAATACTTCGATTTATTTGTAGAATCGTACGGAAAAACAATACTAAAGTATAGATTAAGGTCAAGTAGGAAAAGAATTATTATAAATGTTAATTCATATCCTGTATTTAAAATGCCTGAATCGGATTCAAAGTATTATATTCTTACAAATTCGGCACGGGATAAAATATCTAATCAAATTTCTTCCGATTTACGTTTGCTTGAAATAAAGCCCGATTCAATTATTTTTGAGTTTGCAAAATCTATTACCAAAAAAATTAAAGTTAAACCAAATATTGACGTTGAACTTGAAAAACAATTCATGTTAAAATCTGAAATTTTGGTATATCCCGATAGTATTCAAGTTAGCGGGGCTAATAATATTATTGATACATTAAAATATATATCTACTAAATATCAGAAATTTAGCAAGGTAGATAAAACCATTCAGAAAAATATACCATTATTCCCTAATAAGCATTTGTCTTTTTCAAATAATAAAGTATTGGTAACTATATTGGTTGAGCAATATACTGAATCGGAAATAATTATTCCTATTTCGGTTGATAATATTCCTGATTCAATAGTATTAAAACTTTTTCCAAATGCAGTTGAAGTTGTATTTAATGTAAGTCTCAGTAATTACAACAAAATTGTTCCGGGGTTATTTGAAGCTGTTGTTGATTATAACAGTATTTATATTGATAAAACTTATCAACCCAAGTTTTTAGATGTAACATTGGAAAGGTATCCTTCATATATTCAGTCGGTTCGATTTAAACCTGCAAGTGTGGAATATATAATTGAAAAAAATGATTAAAGTTGGTTTAACAGGTGGAATAGGTAGTGGAAAATCGGTAATTAGTAAAATTTTCAGAATACTTGATATTCCTGTTTATTTTGCAGACCAAAGGGCAAAAGAATTAATGGAGAATAATGAGATTATTAAAAGCAAATTAATGGATATTTTTGGCAAAAAAATTTATCATAAAAATAAACTTCAAAGAAAATTATTATCACAAATCATTTTTAAAGACGGGAAATTATTGCAAAAAGTTAATTCAATTGTCCATCCAATTGTCAGAGATGATTTTATTGAATGGATGAAATATAAAACGGGTTATAAATATGTAATTGAAGAAGCGGCAATTTTATTTGAAACCGGATATTATAAAGAATTCGATAAAATAATCACAGTTATTGCCCCGGTTGATTTAAGGATACAAAGAATTATATTAAGGGACAACACAACAGAAAATGAAGTTAAACAAAGAATGAAGAACCAGTGGGAAGATGAAGATAAAATAAAATATTCCGATTATATTATTATAAATGATGATAAAGAACTTGTAATTCCACAGGTTTTAAAAATACATAAAGAACTGCAAAACTTAAAAATAAATTAAAATGGGCAAATTTGCAAAATGGATTGGCGGAGGACTAGGATGGGCATTTTTTGGCCCTATTGGAGGAATATTGGGATTTTTTATAGGTACATTTTTAGATGAAACCCGCCAATTTGAGACTCGAACAGCAGGACCAACCACTACAGGCGATTTTGCAATGTCTTTATTAGTATTGGTAGCTGCGGTGATGAAAGCTGACGGAAGGGTTGTGAAATCGGAATTAGATTATGTGAAAAGTTATTTTATCAGGACATTCGGACAAGGA
>JAFGQQ010000147.1 GCA_016935595.1 Bacteroidales bacterium | reverse complement strand
TTAACATTATATCCTACCGGTGGCCAGCAATTTTACTGGAAACCTATTCCCGGATTGAATTGTTATGATTGTCAAAATCCGGTAGTTCTAATAATTGATAACCAAAGTTTTACTGTTTCGATTACCGATAATTACGGATGTAAATGGGAAGAGATATTCTATGTTAATATTGATGATATAGATAGTTCACGGGTGTTTATTCCAAATGTTATTACCCCTAACAATGATGGGATAAATGACGCTCTTGAAATAGAAGTTTTATTTGAAGGAACTTCTCTTCAAATATTCGATTTCCAGGGAAGATTATTGTTTTCGCAGAAAAACTACGATAATACATGGAATGGAATTGATAACGCAGGAAATCCGCTTAAAGAAGGCACTTATTATTACATAGTTAAGGTTCCTGGATTTGACAAACCATTTAGTGGTTATATTTATATAAAACTAAATTAAAAGTAAATAGATAATCCGCCGGTTATTCCAATTCCTTTATATACCAAAATAAAATCATTTAATTTAATATATGAATTTAAGGTTTCTTTATAACCTGTTTTAATTGAAAGATAAGAATTTTCTGCTACCCTGTAGTGCAAACCTGCATTTATATAATAACTAAATAAAGTGTTTGCTAAACTAATATCGACCGATAAAGGAATTAATTGTAATAAGGAAGCGCTTATGTTTTCATAGAATAAAAAGCTGCTGTTTAAGCCTGTTTCAATTGACCAACCAATTGCTTTAAAATTTTTCTGATATCCTATCGAAGCAATAGCAGAAACATATTCACTTAAAAATGTCCCTTTGAAATGCGGTAATCCAAAATATTCTTTACAAACAAAACATTGGGAGTAGTTAGTATAATTTAATCCCACCGAAACATATTTTTCTTTATAGTGCCTGCTCAATTTTAAATCACATGAATATGAGAAAGCTCTGGAAAATAAAGAATCCAAATTATTTGTAAACGGCATTAAACTAATAATTTCGGAATTTATTTGCTTTTGTTCAAAATAATAATTGGCATTTAAACTGATTTTCCATTCAGCTTTAATTTTCATATTTTTTGATTTAACACAAACAGTATCAATTATTTTTAATGTGTCATAAAAAAAGGTTGTATCACTAATTTTTACCGTATCAATAATTTTTAGGGTATCAACAAAATACATTACTATGTCAAGGGTATCGTATTGCCCTATAACCCGATTATTAAGAATTTGAGGTACCTGCTTGGAATCCTTATTATCCCCACCCTGATTTTCATTTTTATGTTTAGTTATTGTCTTATCCTTCCTTTCGTAAATAATAATATTTTTTTCAGATAGCTGATAATCTAAATGTGTAGGTGATAATAACTCGTTCAGAACAAAACTAATGGACTTGTTATTAAAAGCATAATTAACTGTAATTTCCGGTATTATATCAGGGTTGTATGATAATTTTAACGGAGAAACAGAATTAATTTCGATTAATGCTTCCTGAAGGGATAAATCAAAAAAATTGAAATTATATTGATTTTCATTCAACTTTTGTGCTGAAATAAACAGATGTGAAAACACAATTAAAACTAATACAGTTATGACTGGTTTCATCGATTTCCAGATATTTCAATATGGCAATCAACAAATATAGTTTTTTATTGTGAATTATTGTTAAAAAGCCAAATCAACAACCTTCTCCGTAAATAAAATAAGTGTTGCCTTTAAATTCAAAAGAGATTTGTAAAGTTAACCGCAAAACTTCAAAGACTTCTTCTATAGTTTGATTATTAAACTCAGAGGTTAATTTACAATTGAATATTTTCTCGTTAACAGGCACAATATTAACGTTATAATGCTTTTCAAGAGTCTGCATTACATATGGCATGCTTGAATTTACATAAATTAGCCTTTGGGTTTTCCATGCTAAGTCATTTAAATCGTAATTGGATAATTCTGTTGATTTTATTACGTTATTATTAACATAAAATATTCCTTTCTGATTTGCATGAATAACTATATCCCTCTTTTGATTAGAAACTGATTCTAATTGAACCTTGCCCTCAACTACGGTAATAACTACAACACTATCGCCGGGATAGGCTCTAACATTAAAAGAAGTGCCTAAAACAGTAATTTTTGAAGTTGATGTATGAATAATAAAGTCTGAATTATTTTTATGAGTTACATCAAAAAAGGCTTCCCCTTCTAAATACACCTCCCTTTTCTTAAATTTTTCATTAAAGAGTAAACTTGAGTTTTTGTTTAAATAATAACAAGAACCATCTGGTAAGTCCCTGTTTTTAATTATAGCCTCTTCAGCTATTATTTCAGCTTTTTCAGATTTAACAAAAAAGAAGTAAATGCCAAATAACAAAATAAAAACAGCCGCTATTCGAATTAAATACTTATAGAGACTAATTTTTTTTGTGTTCTTATTTTTAACAGTCCCTTTATATTTATTTTGCAATTCATTTAAGGCTTTTAATGAGTCATATTCTTTAAAACAGGCCGGATTTTCAGCATTATCCCAGATATATTTATATTCGTTATATATTTTTTGGTTACTTTCATCAGAACTAATCCACTCCTTAATCTCTTCATTTTCATCATAATTAGCTAATCCCTCAAAATGTTTGAGAAGTAAAGTTGTATATAGAATATCGTTTTTCTTATCGGACATTATAGTGCTTTTATAATAAACAAATAATTAAGTAAATACCCTTATTAATGCATGAAATAAAACAATAAAATATTTAATATTTTTCTTTTTTTCCCTTAAATATTTTAAAGCTTTACCAATATGTGCTTCAACGGTTTTAACAGATATTTTGAGTTTGGTAGCTACCTCTTCATAAGTATAACCTTCAAAGCGGCTCATTTTAAATACTTTTTTACATTGTTCCGGCAGTTCTTCAACCCATATTAATAATTGGCCTATAAGCTCTGTTTTATAGTCATTTTCTTCATATACAGGTTCTTCGGTATATTTAAAATTACTTTCATATTCCTTATGAATATTTTGATGGCGTATATAATTCAAACAACTATTCAATACCGACTTAAAAAGGTAATATTTTAATGAGTTGGAAAAATTTATACTTTCTCTTTTTTCCCAAATTTTTATTAATGTATCTTTAACTATTTCTTCTGCCATGTAATGGCTTTTTAAAGTATTTTTTGCATATGCACATAAAGCAGGAAAAAATTGTATAAATAACTCCTCAAAAGCTTTGTCATCGCCAGCCTTAATTTTTTCTATTATTTGTTTTTCTGAAAACTTCAATGAAGTATATATTTTCTCGAAATCTAATTTTTTTTTATTAAAGAGAAAAATTTTTTACCAGAGATTAATTTGACGTATTAGCATTTACTATTAATAAACAAGGGCTATCTAAATATAACAACTCGTCATAAAAGGCCTTTTGTCGGTAAAAGTGAAAAATAAAATATATTGCTTCTGCATATTTTCCTATGCTAAAATAAATGCGAGAATGTAAAGGTATAATTTTCATTTTCGAGAAAAATATTGTTTCTCACTATTTCGTTATAACTTCTATTAAATGTAAAAATTATTCGGTAAAAATTTCTTTTTATGAATTTAATGCAGCATTTAATATTTTTATTCGTCGGTTAGTTCATATAATAATTTTAAATAAAATCAAAATGAAACAAGCATTATTAAAATTTTTAAGTTTAAGCTATTTGCTTTTATTTTTTGGGAGTATTGTTATATATGCCCAAAATAAAGAAGAAAGAAATGTTCCGGAATTTAAAGGAATAAACCTTGGTGTTGCTGCAAATGTATATGTTTCGCAGGAGGTGCCACAAAAAGTGGTTTTAGAAGGCCCTGAAGATGTGTTGGAACTTATTAAAACGGAAGTCGAAAATAACAAGCTTAAAATTATAAGACGAGACTGGGGTTTTGGATGGGATAAAAAAATCAATATCTATATTTCAGTTGCCGAGTTGAATGAGCTTTCTGTTTCGGGTTCAGGAAATATTGAGCTAATGACTCCTTTAAAAACAGATTACATAGATTTAAATATCAGTGGCAGTGGAAAAATAGAAATTGAAAATTTATCTGCCAATAAAATTGAATCGCATATTTCAGGATCAGGAGATCTGCTTCTTAATGGCAACAATATTGTTGAAGACCATGAATTATATATTAGCGGATCGGGAGGGATGAATGCTCAAAATCTTCCGGTTAATAATTATGATATTAAAATCAGTGGTTCGGGTTCGGCTAAAATTAAATCTTTAAAAAATTTAAATGCTAATGTTTCCGGAAGCGGACAAATATATTATACCGGTGATGCACTTATCGATGCAAATATCTCAGGGTCAGGGAAAATTAAAAAAATGGAAAATTAAATTCTTGTAGTTTTAATAAAAAAGGTGCAATTTTCTCGCAAGATTGCACCTTTTTTGTTATTTCAACTTCGATTTTTAAAACTAAACCATCTAAAACATTATTTTTGATATTAAATTATTTTAATATCAAACCATATTAAAAATGAACTCACCAGTACATATAATTATTTTATCTGTTCTTTTATTCAGTGTTTCAAATATTACGGCCCAAAAAGATTTTAATGATACTATTATTGATCCCAAGGGAGATATTATTATTCATGTTTTAGGCCACTCTTCGGTTTTTATCGAATATGATACATTAAAAGTATATATCGATCCTTATTCAAAAGTTCACGATTTTAGCGAAATGCCCAAAGCAAGCATAATATTCATTACTCATGAGCATTCCGATCATTTTGATCCCACTGCAATCGAAAAAATCACTCAATCTTCAACATGGATGGTCTATACACAAACCTGCGAATCGTTAAATAAATATACTGGAAATGATACGATTATGGCAAACGGCGATTCAATCAATATTTTTGGTTTACCGGTTAAAGCTACTCCGGCATATAACCCGGAAAAAACGCAACATCCAAAAGGTGTTGGCAATGGTTATATTATTCAATTCGGGAATACACGAATATATTTTGCCGGAGATACGGAAAAAATACCCGAAATGGCCGATTTAATGGATATTGATGTGGCATTTTTACCTATGAGCCAACCTTTTAATATGACTCCCGAAATGCTTGTTGAATCTGCCATCTTAATTCAACCTGGTATTTTAATTCCTTATCATTACGACGATAACAGTCCTTCTACATTACTGGAGTTAATGAAAGACTATCCCGAAATTACAGTATTAACCGGCGAGGAAGATATTCCTATATCAGATATCAATAATACTGATTTATCGGACATATTGATTTATCCAAACCCGGTAAGCAATTACTTTTATATAAAAAATCAGAGAAAAGAACTTGAAATTAGTGTTTATAATGTAAATAGTAAATTGTTATATAAAAAATCGGTTCAGGAAAACAATCCTGTTAATATTAGTAATTTACCGGCAGGCATATACCTGATTAAGGGAAATTTTGATAAGGGGAAAAAATACCTGAAACTAATAAAACAGTAAAGGTTCTGACAAGTTAAGTGTTGAAAGAAGAGCCTTTAATTCAAACGAAATTAATAAGCGGAGAGAATGGGATTCGAACCCATGAAGCCCTTTTGAGGCTTACACACTTTCCAGGCGTGCGCCTTAGACCACTCGGCCATCTCTCCATTTTTTCAATTAACAGTGCACAAAAGTAATAAAATTAAATTTGAAATAATATTTTTGCATTTCTTGTTGTAATATTAGCAACTTCTTCAACCGAAATGCCTTTAATTTCAGCTATTTTTTCTGCAATATAAATTAAATAAGCGCTTTCATTTCTTTTCCCCCGAAACGGGACAGGCGGCAAATAAGGCGAGTCTGTTTC
>JAFGQQ010000146.1 GCA_016935595.1 Bacteroidales bacterium | reverse complement strand
TTTAAAGCTGTTTTATAAAAAAACATTGCGCTGTCGTTCATGTTTTTATAACCTGCATATGCATTGCCAAGAAGTATAAGCGCGTCAACATATTTTGGGTGTATTTCAACTGCTTTTCGTAAATGAAATATTGCTGTTCTTTGCATTTCCATTTTTTTCAGACTGTCTTCTTCCATAGCCGATTTCTCAAGTAAGTTTCCTCCATAAGAGGTATTGCTTTTAGCACTGTTTGCCGAAGTTTTAACATCTGTTGAAAATAATGTGAAATCGTCTTTCCATGCTTTGTTACGCGTATATGTTTTTATGAAAAATAAAGATAATATTACTGTAATAATAAATAGTGTGCTGAATTTATGTATATTACTTTTTGGCTTTATATGAATCGCTTTAATAAAAAAATATGCAAACAACAGGCAAAACCCAAGTGAAGGCACAAACATAAACCTTTCATTCATAAATGTCCCAACCGGAAACAAAACATTTGAAACTATTGAAAATGTTATAAAAAAGAAAAGTATTGCGAATGATGGTATTGGTCTCTTCTTTGTATTTATTAATGCCAAAATAAGAATGATTAAAATAACCAGTGCTGAAACGATTACCCATTTATTATTCCATGTTGTTAATGCTATATGATAAGGATAGTAGTCAAATGTTAATGGATGAGGAAAAACCAGAAGTTTAAGATATAATCCCCATGTATACATAATTGTAGCATATTTCTGGTTAATAGTTGCATTTAAAAAAGGATTGTTCATTAATTCGGTTACAACATTGTCAGTATTTCCAAAAACTATTTTACGGATAATTAAAAATGAAGCTGTTGCTAAAGCTGCTGGGACTATACTAATAATGAATTTTTTAGGAGTTGTATTTGTAAAGAAGAAAATAGATAACGGAATAACAGCTAAAAATGTAATAGTGTTTTCCTTTGAAAAGATTCCTACAATGAACCATAAAAACGAGTAAAATAAATGTTTCTTTTTTTCATTTTTTAAATATCTGAAAACCGAAATGGCTGCACCCACAGATCCAATTAAACTGAGAATTTCATCTCTTCCTTTTATGTTTGCAACTACTTCGGTATGAATCGGGTGGGCTAAAAATAGCAAAGTCGCTAAAAAAGAAAGGTTAATAAACTTATTTTCCTGGTTTTCTTCTTTAAAAAGAAGATTAAAAAAATAATAAATTATGACACATAAAAATAAATACAGAAGTATATTAATTAAATGGCTTATGTGTGGGTTTAACCCAAATAGTTCATACTCAATAGCGAAAGTAATTAACGAAAGAGGCCTGTAACGACCGCCTTCAAGCAATTTTTTTTCAACCCCAAAAAAACCTGTAAAAGTATCGTGAGTAAGAATGTCTTTAATTCCTTTTAAACCTGACTTTGTAAACTGATTTTTAGTAATAACAATGGCATCGTCGAGGGTATACTCATTTTTAAAAGTGTTTCCGTAAAACAGAAATGTGAGTACCCCTAATAATATATAAGTAAAGAGATATTTATTTTTCATGCATTTTATTTAAAATTTAAAAATAGTTCAATTTCATTTATCTAAATATAATTTGCCATAAATATTGTTAATGTAATGAATATGTAATTGTAATGTTAAAAACAATTGCAATCTTTGCTATACTATTTTAAAAAGTAATTAATAGTTACTAATGGCAAAAAAACTGGATTTTCCGATTGTAAAGGTTAATAAGGTTTATAAGTCTTATAAAGATGTTCATGCTGTCAGGGGGATCGATCTCACAATTCAACCTGGTGAATTTGTTGCTATTTTAGGCCCGAATGGAGCAGGTAAAACTACCCTGGTAGAAATGATTGAAGGAATTCAGAAACCCGACAAAGGTGAAATTTTTATTAAAGGGAAACAATGGAAAGATAGTACCCATGCTGAACTTAACAGAAAAATTGGAATTTCTCTTCAGGAAACATGGTTTATTGAAAAGCTTACAGTGAAAGAAACACTCACATTATTCGCATCATTTTATAAACTAGACCATAAAAGAGTTCTGGAGATAATTCATCTGATACAGCTTGAAGAAAAGCAAAAAGCGTATGTTAAAAACTTATCGGGTGGACAAAAACAACGTTTGGCTTTAGGAATTTCATTGTTAAATTATCCTGAAATATTACTTCTTGATGAACCTACTACAGGATTGGACCCCACCGCCAGAAGAGATGTTTGGAATATTTTACTTAAACTTAAAAAAGAACTCAATACATCTTTAATTCTTACTACACATTATATGGAGGAGGCAGAACGGTTATGTGACAGAATTATAATAATTGATCAGGGTAAAATACTGGCTCGTGGTACGTTGGATGAGTTATTAAAACAATGCAATTCGAGCGAAATTATTGAAATTACATTTAATCAAATACCACCTTTTAACCTGGCGAGTTTAAAAGGAGTTAAAAAAGTAAGAAATGAAAATGAATCATACTACCTTGAAGTTGATAAAATAATAAATACCTTACCTGAAATTATGAATGATGCATCCAAATGGAAAATTAAAATTAATACGCTCGAATGCAGAAAAGTTACATTGGATGATTTATTTATTTCAATGACAGGAAGGCATTTGGAGGATTAAAATATGTTTTTATGAAACATCCATTAATACAATTAATACTTGCACATATTAAAGAATTCTTCAGGGAACCCGGTTCTGTGTTTTGGTCTTTTGGTTTTCCTATTTTAATGGCTTTAGGTTTGGGTGCTGCTTTTTCAGGTAATAAGGAAATAGTCCATAATGTTGCATTAGTCCCCTCTTATCAAATAGAAGATACTATAATAAGCAGTACTTTTTTTTATAATGAAACACCTTATGATACTGTTATTGAGAAGAAATTTGAAAGTGGTTTTGGCAAAACAAAATATATCATTCATGTTACATCCTGGGATAATGGCGAATTATTGCTTAAGCGGGGAATAGTGTCCATTATATTATCTGAAATTAATAATGAAATAGTCTTTCATGCAGATCCTTTAAATCCTGAATCTGAGCTAATAGGAATGCAGTTATCTAAGTTTTTTAAAACCGGATCAATCGGAACATTCGAAGGTAAATTCCAGATATTGGATACAAAAGGGCTGAGATATATCGATTTTTTAGTCCCGGGATTAATCAGTGTCAGTATAATGATGTCGGTTATGTGGGGTGTGTGTTATACTCTTATTGAAAGAAGATCGAAGAAATTATTACGCAGGATGGTAGCTACACCAATGAAAAAATCGCATTTATTAATTTCCCAATGGATTTCCCGAATTCTGGTCACATTTTTTGAAGTTACAGTATTACTGTTATTTTCATATTATTCTTTTCATATGGTTGTGCAGGGAAGTTTATTTACACTTATATTGCTTCTGCTTGCTGGGAATTTCTGTTTTTTTGGACTTTCTATACTGATTTCTTCACGTACTTCGAATTTGCAATTGGGAAACGGATTAATTTCTCTCATTACTTCTCCAATGATGGTATTATCGGGGATATTTTTTAGTTATCAGAATTTTCCCGAATGGGCCATAAAAATAATTAAAATACTGCCTTTAACAATGCTGGTTGATGAAGCCAGGAGTGTTATTAACGAGGGGGCTGGTATATTTCAGGTTTACGATGGTATCTTAATTCTTTCCGGATTGGGTATAATAAGTTTTATTGCTGGTTTAAAAATTTATAAATGGTATTAGTCTAATTTCTACTTTCTTAATTTAATAGTTACTCTTTATATTTAAAATAAAATAATAGAAATATTAAGTTAAAGAACAGAAAAATTATACCTGCCAATAATATGGCCGATAAGAGGTTGAAAATTTTATTATACCATCCTAAAAACGGAAAGATAATTGCAAAAAATACACGAATTACTAAATCGCGCACTGATAATACCGTAGCACGTATATTTGATTTTGTGAATTTATTGATATTGTTTTTTAATATGGGTGTAGCAATTCCTCTGATAATATAAAATAAGAAAATTATTAATATTCCCCACCAGGTTGCGAAGTTGCATAATAAAATATAGCCCAGGGGTATAAAAACTGCTATGAGCCAAAGGGCTCTTTTTTCACCAATTTTGTTTTCAACTTTATACGAAAGAAATGAAAAAACACCAACTGTTAAGTTCAAAACAGTCCAAATAATGCCAATATAACTTAACTTTAAATGAATAAAATTAAAATAAAGCTGTGCAAACCATGCCATCGATAAGGTTGCTACTCCAACAACCGATGATAATAATATGGCATAACGTAATAATTTATTATCAATTAGTGAGTATTTTACAATTTTTATAATTTGCCTGATATTATATTCTTCCAATGCTTCGTGCCTTGAAGGTTCAATTAAAAATATTGCTGCAGGAATTGCAAAAAATGATACTCCTGTTTGAACATAAAAAGGATACCGGATGCTTATATCAGCAAGAATACCTCCTAAAATTCCGGCTGCTGCTTCTGAGAAGTTTCCAACTGAAACCATCCTGCCTTCGTATTTAACAAATTTGTTTTCTTTTTTCATTTCCAGTAAACTGTCATAAAGTAAAGCTGAATCAGCTCCCGATACCATGCTCTGCCCGATTCCTAAAAACAATTCTGCAACAACAAAACTCATAAACCGGCTTGAAACCGAATATATAACAAATCCCAGGAAACTAAAGCCCACACCCAAAATAATGGTATTCTTTCTTCCCCAGACATCAGACAAATAACCGGAAGGAATTTCTGAAATTGCTATAACAATGGAGTAAATAGCCAATAAATTAGCTATTTTTTGTTCATCAAGGCCATTTTCCTGGTAAAATATAACAATTATAGGCATAAACAGCATAAACCATTTGCATACTTTAATAATTGTAAGGTTGATAATATTATGACTGAAAGTCCTTTTTTTTATGTTTAAAACCATATCATTTTTTAAAATACTTAATTACCAAGATAATGTGGATTCAGAATTAAGGAAAAAGGGTCTATAATACTCTCTATTTCTGAGATGCATATTTTATATTGGTTTAAGTAAAGATAATAGTAAAGATATGATACTTTAAAAAAAATCACTTTTTTTCTTAATTTTGTTTAAGTGCCACTAAAACTAAAAAAATGGATCTACAAATTACCTCAACCCTTTCTTCATCATTTGAAAACCTCAGATCAAAAATAGTAAATTCAGTTATGTCAGTTATGTTATTGGTGGCCATTCCTCTGGTTATTGCCTCAGTATCAAGATTTACTGTTACTGGATGGAATATAGTTTATTTATTCCATATTTTTTTCTTTTTTTCCGGACTCGCAATATTCATCTATAGGAAAAAAATTAGCGTCAAACTAAAAACATGGCTAATAAATATTATATTTCTTTTGTTGGGAATAACAGGGTTTAAAAATTTTGGGATTTTAGGGAACGATAATTTATATTTTATTGTTGCAGTAGTATTAACCGGACTATTTATTGGAAAAAAAGAGGGTTATTTAATGCTTTTTATCGTTTCGTTCGTAGTAATAGCATATGCAATTTTGTATACAAATAATATTCTTCATCTTTCATTTAATTTAGAAGAATATGTTGTTCGTCCAAGCGTTTGGATTAGTTTTGTATTGGTTTTATTAATTATAATATTTGGGCTTTTTGCGATTAATGATAAATATATTGACTTTTTTATTAATTCTGAAAAACAACTTATTGAAAATCAGAGAATAATTTTAAAAAATGAACAAAAATACCGCGAAATATTCAATGCTACCAGTGAAGCAATTTTTATTCATGATGCAAAAACCGGAAAAATAATTGACGTTAATGATTCTACTTTAAAGGATTTTAATTGTATCCGGGAAAATATCATCGGAAAAACACTTGAAAACTTCAGCTCAAATATTTCTCCATATACGCTTAATGAAGCAAATATACTAATTGAAAAAGCAAAAGTGGAAGGTGTTCAGATATTTGAATGGCAATCTAAAAAATATACTGGTGAACTATTCTGGACAGAAGTATCGCTTCAATATTCAAACATATCGGGTGAAGAAAAAATTATAGCCATTTTACGTGATATTTCTGAAAGGAAAAAGATTCAACTTGCATTAGCAGAAAGTGAGGAGAGATTTAGGTTATTGATTGAAAATATTCCTGCTGTTACCTGGGTATCAAATAGTAAAGCGGAAACCACTTATATTAGTCCAAATATAAAATCTGTATATGGCTATAGTTTAAAAGAAATTACCGAAGGAGGTTCGGATCTATGGTTTGGCAGGATTCATCCACAAGATATAGAATTAGTAAAAGAAGAATATAACAAGTTATTTCAAAATAATCAGGAATATAACATTGAATATCGGATTAAAAAGAAAGACAATAATTGGATTTGGTTGCATGATAAAGCTAGTGTTGTTCAGGAAATTGACGGAGTTAAATTTGCATATGGTGTTTTTTATGATATTACTAAGGACAAAAATGCTGAACTTGAAATACTCCGTAAACATCAGGAATTACAGGCAGCTGAAGAAGAACTGAGGGTATCACTTGAAAAACAGGAAGATATTAATGCAGAACTGGAAGAAAAAAATAAAAAATTGAATGAAGCTTTTAAAATTATTGAAGAAAATGAAATGAAATATCATGCATTGTTCAATAATGCAAATGATTCGATTTTTATTGTGAAAAATGGTTGTTTTATAGAATGCAATAAAAAATCACTTGAAATGTTCGGGGTGAAACCAGATGAAATATTATACCATACCCCTATGGAATTTAGTCCCGAATTGCAGCCTGATGGATTAAAATCAATTGATAAAGGGTTTGAAAAAATTAATAAAGCAATTAATGGTGAACCTCAGGTATTTGAGTGGAAGCATAAAAAACTGAATGGAGAGTTATTTGATGTTGAAGTTGTTTTAAATAAAATTGAATTTCATGGTGAAAAATTTCTGCAAGCCATTGTTAGGGATATTTCTGATCGTAAAAAGTCGGAGCAGGCATTGATTGAAAGTGAAAAAAAGTTTAGAAATATTTTTAATTCAAGTTACGATGGAATTTTAATATCCGATTTTAATCAAAACATACTTAATGCAAATAAAAGAATTACAGAATTTCTGGGTTATTCTTTAGACAAAGTTATAAACAGCAAAGTATTTAATTCTGTTGATCCGCAATATATGTCCATGCTTAAAAGAAGACTAAAAATATTACAAAAGAATGGAAATGCCGGGTTTATCGAAATCAATATAAAAAATGCAGAAGGCAAAAATGTACCAGTTGAAATATCTAGCAGTATAATAAAATACGAAGATAAAATGGCTATTTTAACAATTCTTCGTGATATCTCAGAACGCAAACAGATGCATCAAAAAATTTTAAATGCAATTATTGATACCGAAGAAATTGAACGAAGTCGTTTTGCCAGAGAATTGCATGATGGCCTTGGCCCCATATTGTCAGCCATTAAATTATATTACCAATGGCTTGCAGAAACAAATGATCCGGTTAAAAAGGATTTAATAGTAAGTAAAGGGAATGTTATTATTGAAGAGGCTTTAATTAGTCTGAAAGAAATTTCAAATAATTTAAGTCCACACATCTTAAATAATTTTGGCTTAAGCGATGCAGTTTATCAATTTATCGAGAGGGTTTCTGAAACAAAAAAAATTAAATTTATTTTTCAAACTGATACGAAAGACAGATTTAAGAAGGAAATTGAAGTTACATTCTATCGTACTATTACAGAATTAATTAATAATACTTTTAAACATTCAAATGCTACTGAAGTGAATGTTCAAATCAAAAAGGATCAGAAAATGAATATCTTACTCCTAAGATATAAAGATAATGGTATAGGTTTTAATGTAAAAAAAGCCAAAAATAAAAAAGGTGGGCTAGGATTATTTAATATTGAAAACCGGATTAATACAATTGGTGGAAAAATTGCTATATTTAGTAAGCCAAATGAAGGGTTAAATGTTGAAGCTTCAATAGAATTGTAAGATTGAATAATATGGATAATAAAATACCAAAAATAATTATTGTTGATGACCATGATATTTTTCGGGATGGAATTAAATCGTTACTTTCCTTTGAAGGTATTGCAGAAGTAATAGCTGAAGCAAAAAATGGGAAAGAGTTTATAGATTTATTGGATAATCATTCGCCAGATATTGTTATGATGGACATAGATATGCCAGTTATGAATGGCATTGAGGCAACAAGACTCGCATTAACAAAAAAACCTCAACTGAATATTCTTGTATTTACTATGTTTGGTGAGGAAAATTATTATTACCAGATGATTGAAGCTGGAGCAAAAGGATTTTTATTAAAATCATCCAGTAAATCAGAACTCGAAAAGGCTATTCATGAAGTTTATACCGGGCAAAGTTATTTTTCTAATGATTTACTAAGGCAAATTATTTTTAAAATAGGAAAACATAAACCCGTAAAGTCCAGTAATAAAGAATTTATAATTTTTAGTGAGCGGGAAAAGGATGTTATTCGGCTGTTGTGCAAAGGTTTGTCTACCATTGAAATATCTGATGAAATTCATTTAAGCCCAAAAACGATTGAAAACTATCGCGCAAAAATTCTTCAGAAAACCCAATGTAAAAATTCAATCCAATTAGTTGTTTATGCCATTAAAAATGGGTTAGTAGAAATTTAAGTTAATTATTAATA
>JAFGQQ010000145.1 GCA_016935595.1 Bacteroidales bacterium | reverse complement strand
AGATTTTCAGGATATGAATTTATTGCTGCATTAGGTTATATTACTTATATTCCTGATTTAATAGGCTATGGCGATTCAAGAAACCTGCCTTCTACATTCTATAATAAAGAATATTCAATTAAAGCAATTACTGACTTTATTTTAGCTGCAAACGAATTTATTGAAAATTTAAACATTCTAACAAACCAGGAATATTATATAACAGGTTATTCTCAGGGAGGATTTATTGCCTTAGCAACTTTACAAGCCATTGAAGAAGGCGTTATAAATATTAAAATAAAAGCAGCTGCAATAGGGGCAGGAGGTTACAATTTATATGATCTTGTAAGAAATAACTTAAACAGGGAAACGTATTCGGCGCCCAGCTATTTTGCATTATTCTTTTCATCTTATAACGAAATAAATGACTGGGAAAGGCCAATGACTGACTTTTTCAATAAACCATATGCATCAAGGATAAATAAATTAATAAGCGGTGCGTTTACCAGGCAGGAAGCAGACAATTTTCTCACAAACCAGATTGAAATCTTAATAAATCCAAAATTTAAAGAAAATACATTATCCGGAAATGAAAAAGAGTTAATCGATGCACTTAAAAAAAACAGCATTCAATGTTGGGCATCAAAAACTCCGTTAAAAATATATCATGGTTTAAATGATGAAATTATTCCTTACCAGGATTCTGAAAATATTTATAATGAAATGAAATTAGCCGGATCGGAAAATGTTGAGCTGATAGATTTAAAAGGAAACACACATTATAAATCTGCTTTAAATTTTATTGAAAAGGTTATTCAATGGTACAGCACACTTTAATTAAAACATAAACTTATTTTATAAAATAATGCATTACCAACTGAACTTTTTATTTCTTATTTAGATCAATTCGTTTTAATAATAGCAGACTCCCTTTCCGATTTATTAACTATTAATATATATATTCATTTCTCCATTTTCTGTTTATCTTTGCACCATTTGACTGATTTGAAGTTTTATAAAAATGAAAGAATTTAAACGTTATACCATTACTGCTGCACTGCCATATGCTAACGGGCCTATCCATATTGGTCACCTGGCTGGTGTTTATGTACCTGCCGATATTTATGTAAGGTATTTAAGATTAAAAAATATTGATGTTATTTATATTTGCGGATCAGACGAACATGGAGTCCCCATCACATTAAAAGCTAAAAATGAAGGTGTATATCCGCAAGTTATTGTTGATCGCTACCACTATTTAAACAAAGAATCATTCGAAAAATTCGGAATTTCTTTTGATATTTACTCACGTACCTCGAATAAAATACACCACGAAACTTCGTCGGAAATATTTAAAACCATTTATAAGAAAAAAGGATTTATTGAAAAAACTACGGATCAATATTACGATACAGAAGCTAATCAATTCCTTGCTGACCGTTACATTACTGGAACATGTCCGCACTGCGGTAATGCCAGCGCTTATGGCGACCAGTGCGAAAAATGCGGCACTTCACTTAGTCCGACTGATTTAATTCAGCCCAAATCGACCATTAGTGGTACTGAACCGGTTATGAAAAAAACCAAACACTGGTTTTTACCGCTTGATAAATATCAGGATTTTTTTGAGAAATGGATACTTGAAGATCACAAAGAATGGAAAACTAATGTTTACGGCCAATGTAAATCATGGCTCGATCATGGTTTACAACCTCGCGCAGTAAGCCGCGATCTTGACTGGGGTGTAAAAGTGCCTTTGAAAGAAGCTGAAGGAAAAGTACTATATGTTTGGTTTGATGCCCCAATAGGTTATATCTCGGCAACTAAAGAATTAACAAATGATTGGGAAAAATACTGGAAAGATAAAGACACGCGTTTAATTCATTTTATAGGGAAAGATAATATCGTATTTCACTGCATTATTTTCCCGGCTATACTTCATGCTGAAGGAAATTTTATTTTACCCGATAATGTTCCTGCCAATGAATTTTTAAACCTCGAGGGGGATAAAATATCTACTTCCCGTAACTGGGCAGTTTGGTTGCATGAATACCTTGTAGAATTTAAGGATAAACAAGATGTTTTAAGATATGTTTTATGTGCGAACATGCCCGAAACAAAAGATAATGACTTTACCTGGAAAGATTTTCAAAACAGGAACAATAATGAATTAGTAGCTATTCTTGGTAATTTTATTAACCGGACTTTAGTTCTTACCCAAAAATACTTTAATGGAATCATACCTGAAATATCTGAAGTTACTGATTTTGATAATGAAACTTTAAATGAACTGGTAAGCTATAAAGAAAAAGTAGAATTTGCATTAGATAATTTCCGGTTTAGAGATGCTTTAAAAGAAGCAATGAACATGGCTCGTTTGGGAAATAAATATTTAGCTGATACGGAACCATGGATATTAATAAAAACAGATACGAATCGAGTTAAAACAATTTTAAATATTGCCAACCAAATTACAGTGAATTTATCAATTATATTGGAACCCTTTTTACCAATTAGTGCAGAAAAAATAAGAAAATTCATTAATATTGATGCCTTAGCTTGGGATAAATTAGCTAACAATGATAATATTCCGGCAGGCCATCAAATTAACAGGCCAACGCTATTATTCGATAAAATAGAAGATAAAGAAATAGAATTCCAAATAAATAAATTAATGCAAACCAAGAAAGATAATAGTGAAAAAAACATAATAATTCCTGGTCAAAAGGAAATCATTAGTTATGAAGAGTTTATGAAAAACGATTTAAGGATTGGAACAATACTGGAAGCTGAAAAAGTTCCTAAAACAACCAAACTTTTAAAATTGGTAATTGATACAGGTATTGATAAAAGAACAGTTGTTTCGGGAATAGCGGAATATTTTAATCCAAAAGAAATTATTGGAAAACAAGTTTGTATCCTTGTTAATTTAGAACCGCGTAAATTAAGAGGCATTGAATCGAAAGGAATGATACTGATGGCTGAAGATCCGGATGGTAAATTAATTTTTATCAGTCCTGCAGATAAAATAATTAATGGCAGTGAAATAAAATAATAATTTATTTAGATAAAACCCAGATAGACTGGCTATAAGTTCTTTTTAATTGTTGCAGTTCTTTTTCAGCTTCATTTTTGGTAGAGAGTTTCTTAATTGCTACACGGTATAATTCTCCTTCTTTATCTAAAATATGCGATGGGTAACCTTTGGCTCTTAGTTCATCATAAAATTGCCTTGCATTAACGAAACTTTTAAAACTTCCGGCAATTATGTAATATGAAGGTTTTGCTGGTTCTTTATATAATAAAGCTTCTCTTTTATCTGTGATCTGGTCAATTACCTGAATAATCTCCTTTTCTTTTTCAACTTCTGCCGCTGGTACTATATCTGCTGGCTTAACTTCTTCCTGAACAGTATAATTGGACTGGTAATCAAAACCTTGTAAATCATTACTATCATATATTCTATTTATATCCAAATAAATAAGAACTAAAACTACCACTGCTGCAATCGGAGTATATATTAAGATTCTTTTTACTGTGGTTTCCTTATTATAAATCCGGTGAAATGATTTTTTCTCTTTTTTCAATTCCTCCCCTGCTTCTCTTTGTGCAAAGGAAATCGGAACTTCCTTCATTCCATATGCTTCATACAATAAATTTGATCTGTAATCTTGTTTTAAAAAAATATTATCATTATCTTTTATTAAAACACCTATTCCTTTTAAATAATATTTCCCTTCTGTTTTTAATACATTTTCAATTTTTTCTGTAAACTCATTTACTTTTCTTTCAATTTCCGATTCATCAATCATTTCTTTATCAGAAATATATGAAATCAATATTTTATCGTCT
>JAFGQQ010000144.1 GCA_016935595.1 Bacteroidales bacterium | reverse complement strand
TCAGGAGCTGTTGCATTCAGATATATTAGGTCTGATTTATCAAAAGGTGTTGTAAATGATATTGAAATTTCACCTGGAAATGCTTTTGCCGTTGATGTTGCCTCGTATTATAAAAAAGATATCCGGATGGGTGATTATGATGGATTAATGTCATATGGAATTAATATTTCTAATATTGGAAATAAAATTCGTTATAGCGAAAATGATGAAATGTTTATACCTATTAATCTGCGCCTGGGAGGAGCTCTTACACTTGATATCGATGATTATAACAGCATATCGTTTGCACTTGATTTAAATAAGTTGCTCGTTCCCACAACTCCAATATATTCTGATTCAACTGATGAAGAAGGAAAACAGATTATTAAATATGGAAAAGGCGACCCTGATGCTCCTGTTCCAGTTGCTATGTTTCGTTCATTCTATGATGCTCCGGGTGTTAATCTTGATGGCACTGGTGTATTTAAAGAAGAATTAAGGGAAATAATGTGGGGGATTGGAATGGAATATTGGTATGCAGAACAATTTGCAATAAGGGGAGGCTATTTTTATGAACATAAAACAAAGGGCAATCGTAAATTCTTTACACTGGGACTTGGATTAAAATTAAATGTATTTGGTCTTGACATATCATATATTATTCCCCAACATCCAAACAATCCTTTAGCTAACACTATTCGTTTTACATTATTATTTAATTTTGAACCTACAAGATAATATGCAATACAGAATAGGTTTCGGGTATGATGTACATCAATTAAAAAAAAATATTGATTTATATCTTGGAGGCATAAAAATACCTTATCATAAAGGATGTCTTGCCCATTCCGATGGTGATGTATTAATACATGCAATTTGCGATGCTTTGTTAGGCGCTGTTAATTCGAGGGATATTGGTTTTCATTTTCCTGATAATCAAGAAAAATATAAAAACATTAATAGTAAATTATTACTAAAGGAAGTTATTTCAATTATAAAAGATAAAGGGTATAAAGTTGGGAACATTGATTGCACTATATGTCTTCAGAAACCAAAAATTGCTGAATATATTCCTGAGATGAAGAAGATTTTAGCCAAGATAATTGGAATACAATCGGATGAAATTAGTATTAAAGCTACAACCACTGAAAATCTAGGGTTTATAGGAAAACAGAAGGGGATAAGCGCTTATTGCGTTGTGTTAATTCAGGATATATAAGATATTACGAATTATTTTTTATTACGCTTTTCATATTTTTTTAAAATATAAACAATTAAATAATAGCTAATCACTATTAAAACAGGCCAACTAAATAACCAAATTACTGAAGTTAAATACATAAATTTTATTTTTTTTAATAAACGTGAATATCTTCTTTTATTTCTTCTTTATCAATTTGTTTTTTATTTACCGACCTCCATGCAATAGCAATGTAAGTAATTACAATTGGTATTATGAATGATACATAAGTCATTGTTTTTAAAGTATAATAACTCGATGAACTGTTTTCTATTGTTATTGAGCTTTGTAAATCATATATTGAAGGGTAATAGGCAGTTTGATTAAAACCGGCTATTATAAACAGACTAAACACAACTAGTATTGTTCCAATTCCTGAAAACCAAATTCCATATTTATATTTTAAAGAAAGCAAAGATTTTAAAATGCCACCAAGTACTAAAATGACTCCGGATATAAACAGGATTCCTACCAGAGGCATTTCTATTAAGTTATTAAGATATTTATATTTTTCAACGAATATTTCTTTTGTAATAGCATGATAGGCAAAACCTTGTTTAAGCAATAGCCAAATCATGAAAATTATAAAGAATATAACAAAAGGTAATGAATTGATAAATAAATGTTTTTTTGCCCTTTTAAAAATATTATCTTCTTTAACATTATTCATAAAATAAAGAATTCCTAAAACACGGGCAAGGAAAAGTATGGTTAATCCTAATAATAAATTGTGCAAATTTATAATACTCTCCAAGCCGTGGTATTTATTTATCCATTGTGAAGAGTTCATTTCGTCAATATAAAATTCTGCTCCGTTAAAAAAAATTCCCACTGCTATACCCATTAAAAATGTACCTAAAGTTCCGTTGATGTATAGAAAGATTTCATAAGTTTTTGAACCAAATACATTATTTGGTTTTGATCTGAATTCATATGAAATAGCCTGGATAATAAAGCAAAATAATATTAACATCCATAGCCAGTATGCCCCTCCAAAGCTGGTTGCATAAAATAAAGGAAAAGATGCAAAAAATGCACCGCCAAAAGTAACTAAAGTAGTAAATGTAAATTCCCATTTTCTGCCTAAAGAATTAACTAAGATCGTTTTTTCAACTTCATTTTTTGCTAAAGTGTATAGTAAGGTTTGTCCTCCTTGAACAAACATTAGAAATACAAGAATTGAAGCCAGGATGGAAATTATTATCCACCAGTATTGTTGCAAAGCTAAATGGGTAAGATTTTCGAACATTTTTTATTTCCTTATTTTGGTCCTGTTTTTATTTGTTTTATCATAATTTTTAATTCTGCTAATAGCAATGCAGTAAATAAAATGGCAAATAACCAAAATGTAAGTTGAACTGCACTTGCGTTTAATTTTGATACAGCTACAACAGTGGGTAATAAATCTTGTATAACCCAGGGTTGCCGGCCAACTTCGGCAACAGCCCAACCTGCCATGGTTGCTATATATGGAAGTGGAATGGTAAAGATTGCTAATTTTAATAACCATCGAATATTTTGTATGGTATTATTATATGTTAAGAACATTATTGCAATCAAAAAGATAAGAAAATAGAAACCTAAAATCACCATTAAATGGAAACTATAAAATGTTATAGGCACATTTGGGATTATACTTTTTGGATTATTTAAAAAAGCATATCCAAAATATCTGAAATAATTTTTAATAAATTCTTCATTTTGAAATTTAAGGGCTAATGAATCTGCTGTTTCTGAAAATCCTTTTTCTTTTGCATCTTTATATTCTCGCAATGTTTGTTTGGCAATTTTTCCTCTTTCTATTTTTTCATTTACTGATATAATTTTTTTATTTTCATTGCCTTCAGTTAAATCTTTAATTCCTGGAACAAAAGCTTTTGCATTACCAAAAGCTAAATAAGATAACAGGTTAGGAATTTCAATTTTATATTTTACCAGGGTTTTTGTATTATCATCTATTTTTTTTTCAGATTTTGGTATTCCAAAAGCGATTAAACCTGCGTTATTTTTACCTTCGTATAAGCCTTCGATAGCTGCAAATTTCATAGGTTGAACCCGGGCAATTATACTTGCAGACCCATCTCCGGTGATAATATTAAATAGTGAAGTAAGAATTCCAAAAGTGGCAGCAATAATAATGCTTCGTTTGGCGAGTATTATTTCGCGATTTTTATTTAAAAACCAGCAACTGATTCCAATTACAAATATTGATGCCAGAACAAAACCTGAAGAAATTGTATGTAAAAATTTGTTTATTGCAACAGGAGAAAGAAATACTTCCCAGAAATTCATCATTTCATTTCTGGCAGTTTCCGGATTAAATCTCATGCCAACAGGATTTTGCATCCATCCATTAGCTACTAATATCCATAAAGC
>JAFGQQ010000013.1 GCA_016935595.1 Bacteroidales bacterium | reverse complement strand
TTAACCTGGTCGTGTTTTTTAATTTTATTCATTAAAACAGTTACTTCAAAAGAAGAATTTTCGGAGGTAGTTATTTCGGTTTTCATTTGTGTGCCAGCCTGAATTTTTTCCGCTTTAATAAGTTTAAACAGAGAAGAAATATTATCTCCGTCAAGTTCTCCTTTCTGATAACCTGTAGTTTTTAACAGGGTTGCATTATAATCAATAATAGTTCCCGATTCGTCTGTAGTAATCAATCCATAGGGTAAACCTTCAAGAATGGCTATTACATCTTTTATTTTATTCTCTGTGGCTTCTTTGGTTCGGATAAGTTCTTCCTGTGTTGTCTGTAATTCCTCAAAATTTTGCCGCATTTCCTCTTCTTGTTGTTGCAACTGTTCACTTGAGAATTTTGATTCGTGCAGGAGTTTATTTGTCTTTTCGTTAATCCGCACATTATTAACCGTTGAAGCAATAATATTTGCAATTTCTTCAATAAACTCAACCTGGTATTTTTCTATCGGGTAAAAAGAAGCTATTTCGAGAGCGCCATAAACTGCATCGTTAAGAAGCAGGGGCACAATTAAAAGGTAAGATGGATTAGCTTCACCTAGTCCTGAAGTTATCTCAATATAATCGTCAGGCAGTTGAGTTAGGTATATTGTTTTTTTCTCAAGGATACATGAACCTACAAGTCCTTCTCCGGGATATATTTTCTTTACAAGAGCTTTTTTACGGTTAAGGGCAAATGCTGCTGTAAGCTCAAGGTGAAAATCTTCTTCGTTCTCATTTAATATAAATACCCCACCCTGATTGGCATTTAAATATTTAACCAAATTGCTTATTACTTCATACGTAAAGTTTTCCATATTATCGGATGTTGTCCGGGCTATTTCACCAAACTTGGCAACACCGGCTGTTGCCCAGTTGCGCCTGTCGTTTTCTATTCTGCGTTCATCTTCACCGGCTTTCGATTCTTTAAGTGTATGTTGTAATTCGAGCAACGATTTTCCTAAGATATCATCGTCATTAATTATAGTATATTCATAATCAAGTTTTCCTTCTTTTAAACTGTAGGCAAAATTTGTTGTGGTATTTAGCCATGTAATAAGGGTGAAAGCCGAATCGGCTATTTCACCGATTTCATCTTTATGGGTTTTGGCTATTTGCTTTATTTCTTCAACATTGGCTTTATTAAGTTTTTTAAGCAATGCATCTATTTTTTCTAGAGGGTTGGTTATGCTCTTTGATATGAGACGGGTAACTAATGCTAATATAAGAATACTTATGAAAGCAATAATTGAAGTATACAAAAATTTTTCGTTTACTTCTTTATATATATTTGAAAGAGGAGCTACAATAGCCAGCGACCAGGGTGTTCCGGATTTTCCCAGCTCAACCGGCACAAATGATAAATAATACAGGTTTCCATCTTTATCAATATCTTCGGTAAAAGAAATTGTATTGCCACTTTGAATGTTTTCTAACAGGCTATATTTTTCAACTATTTCAGGATATATTTCTGCGAGGTTCTTTCCGATAAAAACTTTTTTATTATGGGTAACAAGGTTGCCTTCATTTGAAACCAGGAAAGAAAAGCTTTCCTGAAATGGCTTAATATTATCGGTGACTTTTTTAAAGGTTTCGAGTTCTACATCAAGGCCAACAACCCCCATAAATTTTTGTTGGTGCATTACGGGTACAACAACGCTTGTTTCAAGGACTTTATTCCTGCCATCTTTAGAATAGGAATAATAGTAAGGTTCCATAATGGTTATTTTCCCCCTTTTTTTGGGGATATTATAAAATTCACCGGCAAAAACTTCATCAGGGTTCGATTCCTGGGTTGAATCTAATACAATTGAATTTCCTTGTTTATAAAACAATACTGCATAATTACCTATAACTGTACTTCCATATTGTCCTTTATATTGCTCGTCAAGGTTGTCTATTGAACGGCTTTCCCATGTTGTCCAGGCTGAAATGATTTCTTCGTTTTTTTTAAGAGTATGTATAAGTAAATCATTGAAATAAGCCCTTCGGCTTGTTTCCTCAATTGCATCGAATGATTCGAATGCATTTCCTATGGTTTGAATATCATTGATAAAGCCAACCAGCCTGGAACTTGTATAATTGGCATATTCCCTGGCATAACTGTCGGTTAATTGTTTGGCTTCCTGTAAGGACATTTGCCGGAATTTAAAGGTCGTATAGCCAAAAGAAAAAACAAAAACAAAAATTGATGTTCCCAGGATGTATATCAGGATTTTGGAATTTATGCTTAGTTTTATTTTCATATTTCAGCAGAATTGAACAATAAAAGGATATAAATATAAAAATAGTTCCTTAAAAGAAAAACAGAATGAATCAATTAATTTCTGAAGTTATATATTAGTTGTCCTTTTTTCTAGAAAAGATAATATTTCATTCAATTCAGGGGCGTTTAATGTATGTGGAATTGACAAACATACATTTGCAGCAACTGCCGATGCGAATTCAATAATACGCTCATCGTCCCAGGAGTTCATTAAACCGTATATGATTCCTGCGCGGAAAGAATCTCCGGCCCCGGTTGTGTCAATTGGTTTGACTTTATAAGGGGTAAATTTTTTTATTGTTTGGTTTTGCCGTCCATACCAAAGGTTCTTTTCACCCCATGAAAATAGTATTAATCCTTTACATTTTTTTTGATATTCTTTAAACAAGATATTATAATCAGCTTCAGGGTAGGCCTGATCGCGAAGTTCGTGAGAAATAATTATAGCTTCTGCATTTTGGGCCAGGTAATCATTATATTTGCAATCGATGGTTACATAAGGTTTTTTATGTTTTACGCATAGCAAGGCAATTTGTCCTGAAATATCCTTAAAATAAGGATCAATTGAAACCCACGATGCATTTTTTATATCGGTTTCATTTGGAAAATTTAATTGCAGGGGGCCACTATGAAAAGAAGCATAATTTCCGAATACTGTGCGGCTTTTTTTATCTGTAATCACAATTTCCTCGCAACCAATGTTTCCTTTTTTAACACTTAAACGCGAAATATCTATTCTATAAGGTTTAAGTAATGAGAATATAATATCCTTATGATTTTCATTAATCCATATCCCGTCTAATTTTACAGCGACTCCGAGTTTTGATAACATTATGGAAGTATTAACAGCTTCGCCCCCAAGCGATGGATATGCTTGCCCTATTTCGGCATATTGATTTGGCAGTGGATAGTTAAAATGCTTGTCAAGCAGGTAAACTGTGCTTTTTGCAATCATTCCATAGCAGTAAACATAATTCATAAAAAATGAATGGTTTTTGTATTAATTGTTCATTCAAAACTACAAAAAATGCTGTACTGTTTTAAATCAGAACCACCGTTTTTTACGGAATAAAATCACCCCGAAAACAGAAAGTAATATAGATCCGATAATAACCAGTGGAAAAGCAAACATGCTATTTTCCATATAATTTGGGATATTCATCCCATAAATGCTGGCTATTAATGTAGGGATCATTAATATAATAGAAATAGATGTTAATTGTTTCATCACTACGTTCAGGTTATTGGAAATAACCGAAGCAAAAGCATCCATCATACCACTTTGTATGTCCGAGTATATCTGGGCCATTTCAAGCGCCTGTTTATTTTCGATACGGGCATCCTCGAAAAGGTCTTCATTTATTTCGCTCATTGTTTTACGCGATTTATGAAGCCTGGCTAAAACCAGTTCATTAGCTTTAATTGATGTGACAAAATATACCAGGCATTTTTCCATTTTAAGCAGTTTGTTTAGTTCCTTGTTCCTGATTGATTTTTCAAGGTCCTGTTCAATTTGTCCGGTTTGTTGGTTGATTTGTTTCAGGTAACGTAAGTAGGTGTTGCCTGAGCGCAAAAATAACTTGAAAATGAAATTTAGCCCATCAGTAACTTGTTGATAATGTTCTTTATAAACCGAAGGTTGTTCAAAAGGCAATACTTCATTGTTAACTGAACATAATGTAATAGTGAATTGTTCGGTCATGAAAATCCCCAGTGGTACAGTATTAAAAGGCACTCCGTTGTTGGCGCTTGCAACTGGTATTCGCAGTATAACAAGCGACCAGTCATCATCAAATTCAACACGAGGGCGTTCATCAGCATCAAGTATATCCTGGGTTACCTCTTTTGGAACTTTATATTCGTTGTGCAGCCTGTCAATTTCATTCTGATCGGGTTGGACAACATTTATCCAACATCCGTCTTGGGTTTGAGGTAATTCAACAAAACCTGCAAAAGTTTGGAAAATTTTTAACATGTTTATGCCTCCTTCATTAATCATTAAAGAAGGCAATACGAAAGCCCCCTTAATGAGAAGTTAAAAAATTATTTTTACTCGGATACGGGCCTTCGTCCATATATTTTTTATTTAAAATTTGGTGTAAAAATATAAATTTTTACCAAAGAGCCATTAAAAAGAATAAGTTATTTTGCAGGTATTGAGTGTAAATGTTGTTTGGATATTTTTATTTTGGTTATTATGAATTATTGGAAAAATGTATCCGAAAAGGCTGCCAATTATTGCCCCTGTTAATACATCGGTTGGAAAATGCTCGCCTGCTGCAACCCTGCAATAACCTGTAATTGATGCAGCAGAAAGGGAAGCAGTCCATATAACAGCATTCCATGCCGATTTTCCATATATATCGGTGAATGTTTTAGAAAGAAATACAGCCGATAAAAATGCTGTTGAGGTATGGCCCGAAAAAAATGAACCATATGAACTGGTTGTTTCCAGATAATCATATCTTTCCTGTACCGACAAATCGGGGTTATATAAAAAAGGCCTGGGACGCGCAGTAAGGTTTTTAACAATATCGTTTAAACCTTTTAAACAGAGCATAGATTCTAAATATATTATACCTAAAGTGAAAGAATTTTTAAACCTGAAATTTTTTGACTGGTGAAGCATTATAATTGAAGGCGATAATATCAAAGCAGCCCTTGAATAATCGCTGAACTTGCTATGCTTGGCAGAAAGATAATTTATGGCTGGCTTATCGAACCGGTTAATTATTTTTCCATTTAACCTCGAAATATCATCTAGTGTAATCGTATTTGAATAATGATTTAATGCTTCTCCTGAAGCAAAAATTGCTAAACCGGCAGGCATTATAATATAGTCGGATTTGGATAACGTATATGGAAAATACGTACTGGCAGATTGTGAATACGAATTTTGAAAATAAAATAAACAGAAGATTAAAAATAAGGATTGGAAAACACACAGTTTATTCATTAACAGTTTAATTTAAAGAAAAAAAGC
>JAFGQQ010000143.1 GCA_016935595.1 Bacteroidales bacterium | reverse complement strand
TTTAAACCCTCTGTTATGTATACAATAATTAAATACATAAATTGGGGAATATTGCCCATTGTTATATGTGCATTAATAATTGTTCAGGTTATTCTTCCCTTCGAAACCGGAAACCGTTCCATATTTGTTGTTTTTATTTTTACCGGAATTCTTGTTTCCGTTTATGGTTCGAAACTGGTTTTTATTCTTTTTCATTTTGTTGAAGATTTAATAAGCTCTTTCTGGTGGATTTATGATAAAATTCATTCATATCATACTAATAAGAATGATATTAGTAACTATTACCGCATTACTGCAATAACAAAAGCCGGAATATTTTTCTTTATAATTTTTTTATTTCTATTTATAAAAGGTATGGTATTCGACCGTTTTCGATATAAAATAAATCATATTGAAATAGTATCGGATAAAATTCCTGTAACATTTAATAATTATAAAATAGTACATATTTCTGATATTCACATTCCTACTTTTTATAATAACGAAAAGCAACTGCAAAGAGCCTTACAGATAATTAATAATCTTAAACCAGATTTAATATTATTTACAGGCGATCTGGTATTGAATACTGCAAAAGAAATAAATGGATTTACAGAGATTTTGCAGGGCTTAAATGCAAAACAGGGTATATATTCAATTCTTGGCAACCACGATTATGGAGACTATTATAACTGGAAAACCGAAGAAGATAAGATAAAAAATATGCAACAATTAATTGCATATCAAAAAGATATTGGTTTTCAATTACTACTGAATGAAAACCGGATTATTTCGAGAAATGGTGATAGTATTGCTATAATTGGTGTAGAGAATTGGGGTAAACCACCATTTCCACAGTATGGTGATTTAAATATGGCAATGCAGGGAGTCGATGGTATTCCTTTTAAAATACTCCTTTCACATGACCCTTCGCATTGGGAACATGAAGTGTTGAATGATACTGATATTGACTTAACACTGTCAGGGCATACCCATGGCATGCAATTTGGCATATATACAAAAATGATTAAATGGAGTCCCATTCAACTGAAATACAAAAAATGGGGCGGTTTATACAGTGAAAATGGCCAACAATTATATGTTAATGTTGGGTTGGGAAGTATAGCCTATCCGGGAAGGGTAGGAGTAAGGCCCGAAATTACCCTGTTTCATTTAACAAGTAAATAAATATGATTTTATTTCCATAATATATAAATTTGGAAATAATTAAAAAATCTGCTTATTTCAACTTACTTATTTAATTTTTTTAAATCATTGCAGGGTATTGACGATAAGACAATTGTAAAATTTCAGAAGGGTGACCAAAATGCCTTTAAGAAAATATTTACAATTTTATATCCTGTAATGTGTTCGTTTGGACAAAAATATATTTCAGATAAAGATGAAGTGGAAGATACGGTTCAGGATGTATTTATTGAATTATGGATGCAACACACTAAATACACAGACCTAAATCAGGTAAAAGCATTTCTATATCTGTCCATTAAGAATAAATGCCTTAATATTATAAAACATCTTAAGGTAAAAGAAAGACATGCTACTGCAACTTATATAAATAATGAAACATCTGAGGATTTTGAAGGACAGGTAATCAAATCTGAAGTAATTTCACAAATAAATTGTGCTATAAATAATCTTCCTGAGCAGAGAAGAAAGATTATATTATTAAATATGCAGGGACTAAAGAATGAAGAAATTGCTGAAAATCTAAATATTTCAATCAATACTGTAAAACTTCAAAAGAAAATAGCATACCAGAAACTTAGGGAAGAACTAAAATCATCGGTATTTTCTATACTTCTTTAAAATAATCTCAATTCATACAATTTTATTAAACAATTTTTTCTGACTTCGAATTCTTTTCATTTCTTCTCATTCCTTATTAATTATTTATAATTCAACATTTAAAATTAAATCATTTCATATACACCCTATTTTAAATTGTTGTTGTATTAGTATTAAAACATATCATTATGGAAAACTTAAATCCATTATTTGAAATATCAAAGATAATTGCTAAGCAAAAGCTCGATGAATTATCAGAAAAAGAAAACAAGATTCTTATAAATTGGCTGAATGAGTCAGAAAATAACAAAAAAGTATATCATGATTTATTGAACAATCAGATTCTTGTTGATGAAATTACGAATTTAAATAAATACAAAACAAAAGAAGCATATAAAAAGCTTCAGATTATTATCAATTCAGATAAAAGCAGGCAATTAAGAATCTTTCCTGCTGCTATGTTTAAATATGCAGCAGCAATTGCCCTGTTAATAATTAGCTCTGTATTTGCATATTTTTACTTCAATAAAATATCAGAAAACATCGAGGTTGTAAATATAAATCCGGGAACGCAAAAAGCTATTTTAATAACCTCAAATAACCAGAGGATTGAATTAGGTAAAACCGAGAAGAAGTCAATTTTTAAATTTAACAAGGCAACCGTAACAGACACAAGCTCAACTTTAGCTTATGAAGCATATAATGAACCTGAAATAAGAGAGGAGACCGTTGAATATAATCAGCTCGAAATTCCACGTGGAGGGGAATATAAACTAATTCTATCAGATGGGACAAAAGTTATCCTTAATTCTGAAACCAGTCTTAAGTTCCCGGTTGTTTTTAATGGTGAAGCGCGCGAAGTTGAACTTACAGGGGAGGCTTATTTTGAAGTTACAAAAAGCAAAAATCCGTTTTTAGTTAA
>JAFGQQ010000142.1 GCA_016935595.1 Bacteroidales bacterium | reverse complement strand
TGGAAAATCGTTTCGTATTTTATTAATATCAAATGACATGTATAAATGTTTAAAAGCTAAAAATAAATAAATTTATCAGTTCTGTTTAAGTAATCTGAAATTTTCTACTATTATCCGGAATATTTTTTGTCGGAACAATTACTCCCCGCAATTGAGTTTACACTGATTACACCTTGATAATTCACCTCTAAGCCTTTTTGTCACCAAATCGGTAATTCTTTCACGAAGTGGTTCAGAATTAATTTGTTTTATTACATCATTAACAAAACCATTCATCAACATTAATCGGGCTTCTTTTTCATCTATACCCCGGGCACGGATATAAAACAGGGCATCTTCATTCAATTGGCCTACAGTAGCCCCGTGGCTGCATTTCACATCATCGGCATAAATTTCGAGCTGAGGTTTTGAATTCATTTTTGCATCACTGGAAAGCAAAATACTATTGTTTGACTGGTATGCCAAAGTTTTTTGGGCATCTTTGGCCACATAAATTTTTCCGTTAAAAGCCCCGATTGAGTTATGGTCCAGGACACCTTTAAAAAGCTGGTTGCTTAGACAATTCGGATAATTATGTTCAATTGCCGTAAAATTACCTATATGCTGATCCTGATCTAATAAATATAAACCAAGAGTACTATTTTCACAACCTTCACCATTAAGCGAAACCTGTATGTTATTTCTAACCATTCCTCCATGCAATGTAATGGTATTGAATAGAGTTTTACTATTTTGCTGTTGCTGAACATAGGTATGGGAAATCTGCGTTGCGCCCAGGTGCTCATTTTGTAAACGTATCAGATCAAGACTGGCATTTTCACCAACAGATACTTCAAGAACCTGGTTGGTTAAAAAACGCCTGTGCGATAAACTGCGGTCACATATAATAATATGGGCTTCGGCATTATTATTAAGTACGATTAAATTACGGTGCTGAATAAGTAAATTTGAACCGGAAATTGAAAGGTTAATAATCTGAATTGGCTTTTTAACTATTACATTTTCAGGTATATAAACAAATATACCGTCAAGAGAAAATGCTGTATTTAGCGAAATAAGGCTGTCTTTCTCATCGCCCGCATATTTATGGTAATGCTTTGCTACCAAATCAGGCATTTCTTCTGCAGCTTTCGACAAACTTCCTATAATAATGCCATTTGGCAATTTTTGAAGCAAATTATCGCGATGGTAATAAAATCCGTTAACCAGTATAATTATCTCTGTTTCTAATTCAGGAACATCGCACTTGAAAATATCTTCAACATTAAACTGTTCTTTTTCGGAATTAAATAAAAATTTATAGTCGATATTAAAGGAAGGAATTAAATTAGTGTATTTGTAATTTTCGTTTTTACGTGTTGGAATGCCCTGACTGCAAAATCGTTGAATTGCGTCCTCCCTGTGCTTGTTTAAAATCCCATTTCCATGCGAAAATAATAATTTCCTGTTCTCCTTATAAAGAGAGTTAAAGAAACCGGGATTTAATTTAATATCTGAATTATCTTGCATTTTATCGATTATTCTATTCCGTAAACTTCATTTTTAATCCAGTCGTAGCCTTTTTCTTCCAGTTTAAGGGCAAGTTCTTTGCCTCCTGATTTCACAATACGGCCATTAAATAAAACATGCACAAAATCGGGTACAATATAATCGAGTAACCGCTGGTAATGGGTAATTACTATTGTAGCATTATTTTTTGTTTTGAGTTTATTTACACCGTTCGCAACGATTCGAAGCGCATCGATATCAAGCCCTGAGTCTGTTTCATCGAGAATAGAAAGTTTAGGTTCAAGCAAGGCCATTTGGAAAATCTCATTTTTCTTTTTTTCACCACCTGAAAAACCTTCATTTACCGAGCGGTTAGTAAGTTGAGAATCGATTTCGACAAGTTCTTTTTTTTCCCTCATAATCTTTAAAAAATCGGATGCAGAAAGAGGTTCGAGTCCCAGATATTCACGTTTCTGGTTTAAGGCAGTTTTTAAAAAATTTACCATGCTTACTCCCGGAATCTCAATAGGGTATTGAAATCCCAGAAAAATTCCTTCCCTTGCACGAACCTCAGGAGAAAGGTCAAGCAGGTTTTTTTCATTATAAATTATTTTCCCTTTAATATCATCATAAATATCTTTTCCTGCCAGAACAGAAGCAAAGGTACTTTTACCGGAACCATTTGGCCCCATAATAGCATGAACTTCACCAGCATTAACCTCAATATTGATACCTTTCAATATTTCAATTCCATTTATACTGGCTTTTAAATCAATAACTTTTAGCATCTCTTTTTTATAAAAATAAATAATTCAACAATTCAATAAATAAATTATCCTACACTTCCTTCAAGGCTAATCTGCAGGAGTTTCTGAGCTTCGACTGCAAATTCCATAGGCAGTTTGTTAAGTACTTCTTTAGCGTAGCCATTTACGATCAATCCAACTGCATTTTCAGTGTCAATTCCTCTCTGGTTGCAATAAAATATCTGGTCTTCCCCAATTTTCGAAGTAGTGGCCTCATGTTCAACAATAGCCGAATTGTTATCAATTTCGAGATATGGAAATGTATGTGCGCCGCATTTATCGCCAAGCAGCAATGAATCGCATTGCGAAAAATTACGGGCGTTTTCCGCATTTTTTAAAACCTTTACCAATCCTCTGTAGCTGTTATTACTGAATCCGGCAGAAATGCCTTTCGATACAATTGTACTTCTTGTATTTTTACCAGCATGAATCATTTTTGTGCCTGTATCGGCCTGTTGGTGGTTATTAGTAACTGCAACCGAATAAAATTCACCAACAGAATTATTCCCTTTTAAAATGCAGCTTGGATACTTCCAGGTTATAGCAGAACCGGTTTCAACCTGTGTCCATGAAATTTTTGAATTCTCGCCTTTACATATCCCGCGTTTAGTTACGAAATTATAAATTCCACCTACTCCGTTTTTATCGCCGGGATACCAGTTCTGTACTGTTGAATATTTAACTTCGGCATTATTCATTGCAATAATTTCTACAATAGCAGCGTGTAACTGATTTTCATCACGCATAGGGGCAGTGCATCCTTCAAGATAACTAACGTAACTGTCGTCTTCAGCAACAATTAAGGTACGTTCAAACTGGCCGGTATTCGAGGCATTAATCCTAAAATAGGTTGACAATTCCATAGGACACCGGACACCTTTGGGAATGTAACAAAAAGAACCATCGCTAAAAACTGCTGAATTTAAAGAAGCAAAATAATTATCGGTATAAGGCACAACCGACCCCATAAACTTCTTAACTAAATCGGGGTGATTCTGAACTGCTTCACTAAATGAACAGAAGATAATGCCAAGATCTGCAAGGTTTTCCTTAAAAGTAGTTTTCACCGAAACGCTGTCCATTACAGCATCAACAGCAACTCCGGTTAAACGTTTTTGCTCATCAAGAGAAATACCAAGCTTATCGAATGTTTTACGAAGTTCCGGGTCAACATCATCCAGGCTGTTTAACGCAACCTTTTGTTTTGGGGCTGCATAATAAATAATATCCTGGTAATTGATTTCCGGAATTTTTAAATGAGCCCAATTTGGCATCTTTAAAGTTTGCCAATGCCTATATGCTTTTAAGCGAAATTCGAGCATAAATTCCGGTTCATTTTTTTTTGCCGATATTATCCGGATTACATCTTCATTCAGACCTTTCTGAATAATATCGTTTTCAATATCGGTTACAAAACCATATTTATATTCGTTCTGTGTGACTTCATGTATTATTTTGTCCTGCTCCGAAACCATTATTTAATGTTCAATTTGTTGATTGCTATTTCAGGTATTAAAAATTATGCAAAGATAATAAAAACATAGCTGTTATAGAGAATAACATTTATTATGGTAATTTGTTCGGTAGAATCGGTAAGCAGAAACCGGTAATTTGTGAGTG
>JAFGQQ010000141.1 GCA_016935595.1 Bacteroidales bacterium | reverse complement strand
ATAATCGTAATAGTTTCAAGAAATGTGCCATCTCCACCTACACTTATTATTAAATCGATATTATCTTCCAAATCGTCATAGGATGTAAAATAGTTATTAATAGGAAAATTCAAATTTATTGAACTTTTTAGAAAATCGTAAAATGGTTTATAAATTAAAAATTCAATATTCTTATCTGAAAAGCTATTGAACAAAATTTCCAGATTTTCCTTAAAAGCATGGTTAATGCTTTTACCGTAAACAGCAATCTTCATGTAATACTAACTATTTAAATACTTAAATATCTCATAAATTCATCAAACCGCCTGTTATAAAATGAATCTGTTTCTTTATCATCCATAAATGAAGCCTTAATTGTATAATCGTATCTGTTAAATGTTTGAACAATTGAGGTTATATCGGTACGGTTCACTTTAATAGTAACATCTAGTTTAGTTGAATTATTGGGTTGGGTAATATACAGACTTAATATTTTTGTATCGTTTCCTTCGATAATTTGTGCTATTTCGGATAATGAATAATCGTTAACATTAAGTTCAAGAACAATTATCCCTCCAGGATTTTTAAATGCCGACATATCAGCAAAATAATTAATTAAATCCATTAAAGTAACCAAACCCATGTAATTCTTATTTTCATCCAATACAGGTACAACAGTTAATTGTAACTTAGAAACTGTTTCGATTACTTCAAATATGTGTTGTTCAGACGAAACATAAGGTCTGAATAATGAAAGGCTGTGATTACCAATTGGTTCATCTGCCATATTTAAGTCATATATATCGGTATCAGAAATCAGACCTAAAAATTCTTTATTATTAACAATAGGCAAATGCGATACCCTGAATATTTCCATCCAGTTCAATGCTCTCATACCAGTATCTGATGTCCGCAATGATGGTACAATATCTGATATTAAATGCTTTGCCCTCATAAAACAGAAAATATAAAAAATATTAATTTTGTATTTAATCTACAAAATTTGAACCATTTTTGCAAATTAATGATAAAATGACAAAATTAAGTGTAAATATAAACAAAATAGCCACATTAAGGAATGCAAGGGGTGGAAATATACCAAATGTACTAGAAGCAGCTATTAATTGCGAAAGATTTGGAGCGCAAGGAATTACCGTACATCCTAGGCCTGATGAAAGACATATTAAATACCAGGACGTTTTCGATATAAAAAAATACATTACAACTGAATTTAATATTGAAGGTTATCCAAGTGAAAATTTCATTAATTTAGTAAAAAAGGTTTGTCCAACTCAGGTGACACTTGTTCCCGATCCTCCTGAAGCTTTAACATCAAACGCCGGATGGGATACTATAAAAAATTTATCTTTTCTTCAGGAAATTATTGCAGAAATAAAAAAAAGTGGAATAAGAACCTCAATATTCATCAATACAGATTTAAAAAACATTGAAAATGCAATAAAAACGGGAACTGACAGGATTGAACTATATACCGAACCGTATGCATCTGCATTTTTAAGCAATAAGGAAAAGGCTATTGAGCCATTTATACATGCAGCTAAATTAGCCAACAATATTGGATTAGGTTTAAATGCCGGTCACGATTTAAATTTGGATAACCTTAAATATTTTCATGATAACGTACCCGGACTTTTAGAAGTTTCTATCGGGCATGCTTTAATTTCAGATGCATTGTATTTTGGTCTTGAAAATACAATTCAAATGTATTTAAGGCAAATTGCCTGATAATAGCAAATCTAAATAATATTTCAAAATTCAACAATAAAAGAGATAAAAAATGCAGGACATTGGTTACATGTTGAGCAACCAAATGAATTATTAAAACTTTTAGGGGAGTTTATTGATAACTAGGAGAAACTAACTATAAAATAAATTATATCTAATCAACAATTTCCACATTTTCGTCGGGTATAATATCTTCACCTAAATATTTTAGATATAACTGAGCAACAGCCAGTACATCTCTTTCACAATATTTAACTATCCGGGTTAAATCATTTTCTTTGTAATATACTTCTGCTACCATGCTTCCGTCCATGTCGTTTTTTGGTGTTGGTATTCCAAAGAGGCGTGTTAATAAATCGAGAGAAGTAAAATGCTTATAGTCTCCAAATTTCCATAATTCCATTGTATCTAAAAAATTTACCTCCCATGGCTTCTTGCCTGCAACATTTAAAATTGATGGAATTTTATACCCGTTTATTAAAATTCTTCTTGCTAGATATGGGAAATCAAATTCTTTACCATTATGAGCACATAAATATATATTTCTATTACTGCATAATTGATTTATCATTTCAATAAAACCAGGTAAAAAATCGCTTTCCGCTTCTCCATAAAACGATTTAATTCTGATGAATATGTTGCCATCTTTTAATGTTATATAACCAGCCGAAATACAGATAATTTGTCCGAACTCGGCATAAATGCCAGCCCTGCTATATAATTCCCCGGGAGTTTCCTTTTCTTTTTTTAAAAAATTACATTTCCGTTCCCAAAACTTCTTAAAATCATCGGGTACTTGATTATAATCAGGATATTGCGGAATTGTTTCTATATCTAAAAAAAGTATATTTTCTATTGCAATTTGGCTTAACATAATTATTTATTTCATTTTTTTTAACAAATGGTTTTTAATCATAGTCCCCACAAAATTTGTAGATATATCAAGGCTTATCCCATGCGGGAGTATAAAATCGGCAAATAATTTAGATGGTTTTATAAATTTCATATGCATGGGCTTAACTGATGTTTCGTATCTCTTTAAAACCTCGGCAAAATTTTTTTCCCTTTCGTAAATATCTCTTCTTAAGATATTAATTAACCTGACATCCGGATCAGAATCAATATATATTTTAATATCCAATAAATTCCTAAGTCCCTCATTAGTTAAAACAAGAATACCCTCGATGATAACAATTGTTTTAGGAAATACTTTTACTTTCTCAGCTTGCCGGCTGCTTGTTTTAAACGAATAGGTAGGCATTTCGACACTTTTGCCTTTTTTTAATTCTTGCACATGTTGAATTAATAAATCGAAATCAATTGCATCGGGATGGTCGAAATTCACTTCCTTTCTCTTTTCCGGAGGTAGGTGTGAATGATCTTTATAGTACATATCCTGGGGTAACAGAGCAACATCAATTTTCGAAATCTTTTCTATTAATTTCTCTACAAATGTTGTTTTACCCGATCCGCTTCCGCCTGCAATTCCAATAAATAACATAATTATTTAAGCGTTTGTAAATAATTAATACTTTTGTATTAATTCGATATAAATATAAATTAAAATATTTAAAAATGATAAGACATATAGTATTATTTAAATTGAACCAGGAAAATTCAAAATTAAATAAAAAAGAAGTATTAAATATATTAAAAACAAACCTGGAAAATTTGAAAAATAAAATACCTGAAATTAAATTTTATGAAGTAGGTATTAATTTAATCAATTCACCTAATTCTTATGATATCGCGTTAAATTCGGAATTTAAATCACTTGAAGATCTTGAAAAATACAAAATTCATCCCGAACATCTTAAAATTGTCGAAATCATTAATAATTATTGCGGCAATCGTGTTGTTGTAGATTATGAATTATAAAAATATAATTAATGCCTAACTTATATCCATTAAAATTCAAACCAATATATAAAGATAAAATCTGGGGCGGGGATAAAATAAGAACCCTACTCAACAAAGATTTTTCGCCTTTGCCAAATTGTGGTGAAAGCTGGGAAATATCAGGTGTTGAAAAAGAAATATCAATTGTTAAAAACGGTTTTTTAGCTACGAATAATCTTCAGGAACTTATTGAAGTATATATGGGCGATTTGATCGGTGACCATATTTATTATAAGTTTGGTGACGAATTTCCTTTGCTTATCAAGTTTATTGATGCGAATGACGATCTTTCAATACAAGTTCATCCAAACGATTATCTTTCCAAAGAAAGGCATAATGCTTTTGGAAAAACTGAAATGTGGTATATTATTGATGCTGATCGTGGAGCACAACTCATAAGTGGATTTAATAAAAAATTAACTAAAAAAGAATATATACAACATTTAAAAAACAACACAGTAGAAAAAATATTGAATTACGAAAAAGTTAAGCAAGGTGATGTTTTTTTTATGCCTTCAGGAAGAATCCATGCCATTGGATCTGGAATTTTACTGGCTGAAATACAACAAACCTCGGATATTACATACCGTATTTACGATTATAACAGAAAAGGAACCGATGGCAAACCAAGGGAACTGCATACCGGTTTAGCCCTCGATGCAATTGATTTCAATTTTTATAAAAATTACCGGACTGACTATGAAAATCAATTGAACGAATTCTCAAATATTATTAAATGCGATTATTTTATCGCAAGTATACTTGAATTCAACAAATCAATAAACAAAGATTATAACCTGATCGATTCTTTTGTGATTTATATCTGCCTTGAAGGTGACATTGAAATTATTGATCAATATAAAAATAATACCAGATTAGAAAAGGGAGAAACAATCTTGATTCCCGCAATACTTAAAGATATCACTTTAAATCCGAAACAAAAATCAAAGATATTAGAAATATATGTAGAATAAGCTTAGAAAAATATAACGATTAAATGAATTTGTTATAAAAATACAAAGTATTGATAAAATAATATTTGTTTATATAAAACCTTTTGTTCTAGCTTTGCTCAAAAATTATTTTGATTGTGATTATTGAAAAAATTCCTTATCCAATCTTTTCTTATATAATACTTATAAATTTAGCCCTAATACATTATTAACTTAAATATTAAATGGTTAACT
>JAFGQQ010000140.1 GCA_016935595.1 Bacteroidales bacterium | reverse complement strand
TCATACCTTTAAATACTCTTGACGGGAAGGAAGAAGCACCTAAAGAACCGGGTGCCCTGCTACGATTATGTTGTCCGTGTGTAGCATCACCTACACCTTTAAAGTTATATCTTTTAACAACACCTTGAAATCCTTTTCCTTTCGAGGTACTTGTAACATCAACAAGTACATCGCCTTTGAAAATATTAACAGTAACTATGTCACCGAGTTTAACCTCATTATTATTAAATGATTTCAGTTCCGCTAATTTCTTTTTAGGGGTTGTGTTTGCCTTCTTGAAATGGCCCGCTATAGGTTTGTTAGTGTTTTTTTCAGGTTTTTCATCAAAAGCAAGTTGAACAGCTTCATAACCATCCTTTTCTTTAGTCTTTATTTGTGTTATAACACACGGGCCAGCTTCAATTACAGTACATGGAATATTTTTTCCATCAGCACTAAATATGGAAGTCATTCCGACTTTTTTTCCTATTAATCCTGCCATTTGCTAAAATATTATACTTTTATTTCAACTTCAACACCACTTGGTAATTCTAATTTCATCAGGGCATCAATTGTTTTAGGTGTTGAACTATATATGTCCATTAACCTTTTGTGAGAATTTAATTGAAATTGTTCCCTTGATTTTTTATTCACAAATGGTGAACGAAGAACTGTGAAAATTTTTTTATGAGTTGGTAAAGGAATTGGTCCGCTTACCACCGCACCTGTTGATTTAACAGTTTTTACGATCTTTTCTGCTGATTTATCTACCAGGTTGTGATCGTAAGATTTTAATTTTATTCTAATTTTTTGACTCATATTTACTTTTTATACTACAATTTTTCCTGTTGTTTTTAATATTATTTCATTCGCCAATTCTTCCGGCAACTCCTGGTAATGGGAAAATTCCATACTGGAAGTTGCTCTTCCCGAAGTGATTGTTCGTAATGCTGTTACATATCCAAATTGTTCGGCTAAAGGAACTAAGGCTTTAATTACCCTTGCCCCCTTTTTTTCTTCCATTCCTTCAATTTTTCCTCTTCTTTTATTCAAATCAGATATTACATCACCCATGTATTCTTCAGGTGTAACAACTTCTAATTTCATTATAGGTTCTAACAATATACCTTCTGCTTTAGCAAAGGCATGCCTGAATGCCTGTTTGGCTGCAATTTCAAATGATAAAGAATCTGAATCGACCGGATGGTAAGAACCGTCAAATAATACAACTTTCAGGTTGTTTACAGGAAATCCGGCAATAGTTCCGTTCGACATGGCCTCTTTAAATCCTTTTTCTATTGAAGGGATAAATTCTTTAGGGATATTTCCTCCCTTAATTTCATTTACAAATTGAAGCCCTGTGTATCCGTTATCTGTTGGCGAAATTTTTACAAATATGTCAGCAAATTTTCCTTTGCCTCCAGTTTGTTTTTTAAATAATTCACGATGTTCGATAGTAGATTTGACAGCTTCTTTATAAGCAACTTGCGGAGCACCTTGATTACATTCAACTTTAAATTCTCTTTTTAACCTGTCGATTAAAATTTCGAGGTGCAGTTCGCCCATACCGCTTATAATGGTTTGTCCGGAATCTTCATCAGTATTTACCGAAAATGTAGGATCTTCTTCTGCTAATTTTGATAATCCCATACTGAGTTTATCAATATCATTTTGTGTTTTAGGCTCAATTGCAACACCTATTACTGGTTCGGGAAAAGTCATTGATTCTAAGGCAATAGGTTTTTTATCATCACATAGTGTATCACCCGTTTTTAAGTTTTTAAATCCTACAGCTGCACAAATATCGCCTGCTCCTACAACTTTCACAGGATTTTGTTTATTTGCATGCATTTGAAACAAACGGTTAATCCTTTCCTTTTTTTCGGTTCTGATATTTAATACCTGGTCACCGGCTTTAAGCTGACCAGAATATACCCTTATATAAGCTAAACGGCCAACGTAAGGATCGGTTGCAATTTTAAATGTGAGGGCTGCTAAGGATTGATTGTTATCGGGTTTACGTTCAATAACTTCATGTGATCTGGGGTGTATTCCTTTGGTTGCGCCAATGTCAATTGGGCTGGGTAAAAAAGCAACAATAGCATCAAGTAAACGCTGAACACCTTTATTTTTGAAGGCAGAACCGCATAATACCGGGACAATAGTATGATTAATAGTAGCTTTGCGAATAACTGCAATCATTTCTTTTTTAGTTATTGCATCAGGATTTTCAAAATATCTTTCAAAAAGTTCATCGTCATGTTCTGCAACAGCTTCAATTAATTTTCCCCTCCATTCCTTAGTTTCAATTTTTAAATGATCTGGAATTTCTTCAAGGTTATAATTTGTACCTAATGTTTCATCGTCATACCAAACCACTGCCTTGTTTTCAATTAAATCAATAACTCCTTTAAAAGATTCTTCAGAACCAATGGGTATTTGAATAGGGACAGGTTTAGCCCCAAGTTTATTTTCAATTTGTGAAATCACACTAAAATAGTCAGCGCCTGAACGATCCATTTTGTTTACAAATGCAAGTCGGGGTACTTTATATTTATCGGCTTGTCTCCAAACTGTTTCCGATTGTGGTTCTACACCTCCCACTGCACAAAAAATAGCTATAGCTCCATCCAATACCCTTAGTGACCGTTCAACTTCAACTGTAAAGTCAACATGTCCTGGTGTATCAATTATATTTATTTTATATTTTTGATTATCATAGTTCCAATAAGTGGTAGTAGCTGCAGAAGTAATTGTTATTCCCCTTTCTTGTTCCTGAATCATCCAGTCCATAGTAGCATCTCCATCATGAACTTCGCCCATACGATGATTAATACCTGTGTAAAACAAAATACGTTCAGTAGTAGTAGTTTTACCAGCATCAATATGGGCCATAATCCCAATATTTCTTGTATAGTTTAAATCCGAATTCATTCAACTAAATTCCTATAGCTACTAATTAAATATATATTTTAGAATCTAAAATGTGCAAACGCTTTATTTGCTTCTGCCATACGGTGCGTTTCTTCTTTCTTTTTAAATGCACCGCCTTCCTCGTTATATGCCGATATTATTTCCTGTGCTAATGATTCGCTCATTGATTTTCCAGCCCGCTTTTTTGCGAAAAATATGAGATTCTTCATACTAATTGCTATTTTTCTGTCAGGACGAACTTCCATTGGTACCTGAAATGTAGCTCCACCTATTCTTCTACTTTTAACTTCAACTTGGGGAGTTATATTATCGAGCGCTTTTTTCCAAATTTCTAATGATGTAAGATCATTGTCTTTCATTTTTTGTCCTACAAGCTCTAAAGCATCGTAAAATGTTTTATATGCTGCATGTTTTTTGCCTCTGCGCATTATGTCATTAACGAATCTTGTAACTAAAGTATCGTTAAACTTTGGGTCAGGTAATAGAATCCGTTTTTTTGGTTTTGTCTTTCTCATATAATCTACTTCATTTATTTATTTTTTTGGCATTTTTGTTCCATATTTTGAGCGCCGCTGAGTTCTTCCATCGACCCCGGATGTATCAAGTGCTCCGCGAATTAAATGATATCGCACTCCTGGTAAATCTTTAACCCTGCCGCCTCTAATTAATACAATTGAGTGCTCTTGCAAGTTGTGACCTTCTCCGGGAATATAAGCGTTCACCTCTTTTCCGTTAGTAAGTCTTACCCTTGCTACTTTACGCATTGCAGAATTAGGTTTTTTAGGTGTAGTAGTATATACACGCACACAAACCCCGCGCCTTTGAGGACAAGAATCAAGCGCAGGAGCTTTACTTTTATCAATTTGTTTCTTTCTACCTTTTCTTACTAATTGCTGTATTGTTGGCATATAGATGCTTTTTTAATTAAGTTTACAATTTGGGGTTGCAAAGGTATTGTTTTTTTTCAAACAAACAATAATTATTATTAAAATAATTTTTAAATTAAATTGATTTTAAACCCTATGGAACATATTGGTTCGTAAAATTTGAATCCAATATAATTTGAATGTGAATATTATATAATTTATTTTGAAATTTGAGGATAAAATATATCAGGTTGAGTGAATAAAATCTGGCTATAAATAGAAATAAGTTTATTAATTGTCAGAAATTAAAAAATTATTACCTTTGGGCACTTTTTAAAAACCATAAGTAATATAATATAAATAAGTATAATTAAATTAGTTGAACTCATGAAAACATATCAAACCGATCAAGTAAGAAATATTGTATTAATTGGAAATTCAGGTTCAGGAAAAACAACATTAGCTGAGGCGATGGCATTTGAAGGAGGAATAATCGACCGGAAAGGTTCAATAGAAGCTAAAAATACAATTTCGGATTATAATGAAATAGAGCAACAAAACGAAAATTCCATTTTTTCAACATTATTATATACTGAATATCAGGATAAAAAAATTAATATTCTTGATACCCCTGGTCTTGATGATTTTGTTGGAGGAGTAGTATCATCACTTTCTCCTGCTGACTTATGTGTAATGGTTATTAATGCACAAAATGGTGTTGAAGTAGGTACTGAAGTTACTTCCAGGTATGTTGAGAAATTCCAGAAGCCGATGATGATTGTTGTGAATCATCTTGATCACGATAAAGCAAATTTTGAAAAAACCTTAGAAAGTATTCAACAAAGTTTTGGAGCGAAAATTATTACTATTCAGTATCCTATTTCAACTGGCAAAGATTTTACTTCTATTATTGATTTAGTTAAAATGAAAATGTTGAAATATCCTGCAGGGGGAGGTACACCAGATATTATAGATATACCATCTGAGGAAAAGGCCAAAGCAGAAGAATTACATAGTGCATTAATAGAGAAAGCTGCAGAAGCTGAAGAAAGTTTAATGGAAATATTTTTTGAAAAAGAAACACTTACTGAAGATGAAATGAGGCAAGGAATTGCTAAAGGTATTGCCACCAGAGATATGTGCCCAATTTTTTGCACTTCAGCTAAAAATAGTATAGGTATTGGACGCCTGCTGGAATTTATATGTAATTTGGCTCCTGCTCCAAACGGCGTGCCAGGAATGAAAACCAAAGACGGAAAAGAAATTATGGTTGATCCTTCTAAACCTGCTTCATTATTTGTGTTTAAAAGTTCTATCGAGACTCATATTGGGGAAATTAATTATTTTAAAGTACTTACCGGGGAAATAACCGAAGGATTAGATGTAACAAATAATACCAATAGAACAAAGGAGAGGCTTTCTCAAATTTTTGTGTCTGCAGGTAAAAACCGCACCAAGGTAACCAAGTTAGCTGCCGGTGATATTGGAGCAACTGTAAAATTAAAAAATACAAAAACCAATCATACCTTAGGTGTACCAAGTGCTTCTTATGAAATTGAACAAATTCAATTCCCCGAACCAAAATACAGAACAGCTATTAAACCATTAAGTGAAGGTGATGAGGAAAAACTAGGCGAAGCATTAAACCGGATGCACCAGGAAGATCCGACAATTGTTATTGAATATTCCAAAGAATTAAAGCAAATAATTATATCAGGGCAAGGTGAGTATCATTTAAATATATTGAAATGGCATTTAGACAATGTATTTAAATTAAATACTGAATTTATTCCACCTAAAATTCCTTATAGAGAAACAATTACTAAAATTGCCCAGGCCGAATACCGCCATAAAAAGCAATCGGGTGGTGCAGGACAATTTGGTGAAGTACATATGGTAATTGAACCTTATGTTGAAGGAGTGCCTGCTCCTACTAATTATAAGGTTGAAGGAAAAGAAATTAAAGTATCAGTTAGAGGGACCGAGGAAATAGATCTTTCATGGGGAGGTAAATTGGTATTTGTGAATTCTATTGTTGGAGGATCGATTGATACACGTTTTCATCCTGCAATATTAAAAGGTGTTATGGAAAAAATGGAAGAAGGCCCTTTAACAGGTTCGTATGCAAGAGATATACGTGTATGTATTTATGACGGGAAGATGCACCCGGTAGACTCAAACGAAATTTCTTTCAGATTAGCCGGCAGAAATGCATTCAGGGATGCATTTAAAAAAGCGGGCCCGAAAATTCTTGAACCCATTTATTTAGTTGAAGTTTCGGTTCCAAGTGAAAGAATGGGTGATGTGATGAGTGACCTGCAGGGACGCAGGGCAATAGTTCAAGGTATGAGTAGTGAAAAAGGGTATGAAAAAATTATTGCCAAAGTACCCCTTGCAGAAATGAATAAATATTCTACATCGCTCAGCTCCTTAACGGGTGGCAGAGCAATATATACAATGAAGTTTTCCGAATATGCCCAGGTTCCTGGTGATATACAGGAACAATTATTAAAGGCATACGAAGAGGAACAGAAAGAAGAATAATAATATAAACTAACTCATGATATTTTTCATTGTATATATTTTATTCTAGTAAACTTTTTGTATATTGTAGTATTATTATTAATTGAATAAATATAAATAATAATTATGATAACTGTAAAAGACCTGCTTAATAAAAAAGGATATGAGTACTGGTATGTTAAACCTCAATCCACTATATTTGAAGCGTTACAAAAAATGGCAGAAAAGGATATCGGCGCTTTAATGGTTATTGATAATACTAAACTTGTAGGAATGTTCTCGGAAAGGGATTATGCCAGGAAAATAGTATTACACGGAAAATCATCGAAAGAAGTTATTGTGTCTGATTATATGACTAAAATTATCGTAACAGTAAAGCCTCAAACATCAATTTATGATTGTATGGCATTAATGACCGAGAAAAGAGTACGTCACCTTCCTGTATTAGATCATAATGAAATTCAAGGCATTGTGTCTATTGGTGATGTTGTTAATGCTGTAATTAAGCATCAAGATGTTACAATAAAAAACCTGGAAAATTACATAACCGGTAGCGGTTACGGAACCGAATAAAAAAATTCACATTTTATTTTTTATTCAATATGTAAATTATAAATTTTTTATCAAGGTTATTAATATAACTTCTTCTCCTTTATTTATTCTTTCATAGCAATTAGTATTTTTTTTACCGAAGCTGTTAAACCAATAGAGAAAAACAACAGAAAAATAATTATAAGACAATTAACTTTTTTCTTATTCACTTTATAAATTTATAATATAGACGAATATAAAATTTAAACATTGCATTCTATATTAAAAAATTACATGATAATAATATATATTTTCCACTTAAAAATGAGAAATTGTTTATTTTCAAAGAAAATTCATAAAAATGAAATTTCTTTTTATTGTACAAGGTGAGGGTAGGGGACACATGACCCAGGCAATTGCCTTATATGAAATATTGTCCAGGAACGGACATGAAGTTTGCTCCACATTAATTGGAAAAAGTAATCAACGAGAAATTCCCGAATTTTTTTATAAAAACATAAAAACCGCTATTATAGAATTTAATAGTCCTAATTTTATAAAAGACAGGAAAAACAAAAAGATTAAGATTTTTTATTCTTTTCTATATAATTTTTTGCGATCGGGTTTATATTTTAAAAGCATAATAAAAATTAATAAAATTGTTAAAAACACTAATCCTGACGCAATAATCAATTTTAATGATCTGATTGGCGGATTATATTCTTTTTTTTATAAACCGGAAATTCCTTTTTATTGCGTTGGACATCAATATTATTTTTATCATTCAAACTTCGCTTTTCCTAAAGGTTATATTTTTCAAAGGATATTATTATTCTTACATACAAAAATCACTTCTTTAAGAGCTGAAAAAAAACTGGCATTATCATTTTACGATTTACCTGGTATTCCTGAAAAAAGAATATTTATAACTCCCCCTCTTCTTAGAAAAGAAATTTTAATTTCTGAAATTACAGATGAATCTTATATTTTAGGTTATATATTAAATGACGGGTATAGCGAGGAAATTATCAAATGGCAAAAACAAAATCCCGGAATAGAATTACATGTTTTCTGGGATAAAAAAAATGCTGAAATTGTTACAAAAATCAATAATAATTTAACCTTTCATAAACTTGATGATACAAAATATATAAATTACTTAAAGAATTGTATGGGAGTTATTTCCTCGGCAGGATTTGAATCGGTTTGTGAGGCCATGTTTTTAGGGAAACCTGTATTAATTTCTCCAAATAAAAATCATTATGAGCAGGAATGTAATGCAGTTGATGCGATTAAAGCCGGTGCAGCAATTATTGAGAGAAAATTTAACATAAATAAGCTAATTAATTTTTTTAAGAATTATAATAAGAACAACGAATTTGTTAATTGGGTTTTAAAGGCTGAAAAGATTTTTATTGAACATTTAACCAATGACAAGAAATTAGAATAGCTTGTTAATTTATTATAATAATCATTTTTATTATCCTGATAAATATTTTTTTATTTCTTTTGTATGCATCATATAATAGATTTATTTATTTAGCGTTTCAAGAAGAAAGCTCGACATAAATGAAGAGATTTTTATTATTTATATATTTTTGTTCATTATATTTTTATAGCCATGCACAAATTGGAGGTCGTTCAACATACGAATTTTTAAACTTAACAAATTCATCAAAATCGGCAGCTTTAGGAGGCAAATTAATATCCCAGTATTCAAACGATCTGAGTTTAATATATTATAATCCTTCTCTTTTAAATTCACAAATGAATGATCACTTAACATTGAATTATGTAAATTATTTTTTAGATATCAATTACGGATACGTTGCCTATGCTCCTCCGGGTAATTCAAAACTGAAAAATGTTGCTGCCGGCATACATTTTATTAATTATGGTAAATTCATTGAGGCCGATTATACAGGTCAGATAACAGGTAATTTCAGGGCGTCGGAATATGCAATAAATATAGCCTGGGCAAAAAATATTGACAGCCTGTTTTCATTTGGTGTTAATATTAAACCTGTTTTTTCAGCTTTGGAAAAATACATTTCGCTTGGTATTGCAACTGATATAGGAATTACATACCATAATAATATATCTTTATTCACTGCCGCATTGGTTGTCCGTAACCTGGGATACCAGTTAAAGGCTTATAATGAAATCCGCGAACCTTTGCCGTTTGAAATTCAATTAGGTATTACAAAAAAATTGCTTCATGCACCCTTTCGTTTAAATTTCCTGTTCCATCATTTAGAAACATTTGATCTAACATATGAACTACCTGAAGAATTCCAATCTGTTAATATTTTTTCACAGGAAGAAGAAAAACAAAATAAACTTGAAGGTTTAGGTGATAAAATACTAAGGCATATTAATATTGGCATAGAATTATTGCCATTTAAAAATTTTTATTTTGCTTTAGGGTATAATTTCCAACGGGCAAAAGAATTAAACACAAAATCTTCTTTATCAACGGTTGGGTTATCATGGGGATTTGGTTTATCTTTATCAAAATTCCAGGTTGCCTATGCCAGGTCAAATTATCACATGGCCGGATCAACCAATCATTTTTCATTTACAACCAATCTTAGTGAATTATTATACAAAAAGGGCAATTTATAATTTACTGTATATTTCTATAATTTATTTTTTCATTACATTCCTTATTATTACGGTCATTACACAATACTTTTTTAACTTTTTTTAACAAGGAATTCTTCAATATTTTTCAATATTACACGATATTTGATCCCCAAAATTTTTTAAATAATATTTTCCTGAGGAAAATGGTATTCATCAAAATGCATATGAATTATAAATTATAAGTAATAATTAAATAATAATTAATAAATATGGATATAATTGTAGAAAATTTAACGAAAAAATATGGTGTACAAAAAGCTGTTGACGATATTTCGTTTACGGTGAAAACCGGAGAAGTGCTGGGATTTCTTGGACCAAATGGTGCAGGTAAAACAACAACCATGAAAGCCATCACCTGTTTTATGGCACCTACAAAAGGTGACATTAAAGTAGGAGGTATTTCAATAGCCGAGAATCCCGATGAAATTAAAAGGCACATTGGTTATTTGCCCGAGAACAATCCGCTCTACAGTGATATGCCGGTTATCGATTACCTGAAATTTGTTGCCGAAATACAGGGGATTAAGAAAGATAAAATTCAGGATAAAATTCTTGAAATGGTAAATAGTTGTGGTTTGGAAGGGGAGAAGCATAAAAAAATAGGGGAATTATCAAAAGGATACCAGCAACGGGTTGGATTGGCGCAGGCTCTAATACACGATCCCGATGTGCTTATCCTGGATGAACCAACAGTGGGTTTAGATCCAAACCAGATTGTTGAAATTAGAGGTTTAATTAAAAAACTGGGGAAGGAAAAAACAGTAATTCTGAGTTCCCATATTCTTGCAGAAGTAGAGGCCACTTGTGACAGGATCTTAATTATTAATAAAGGTAAAATAGTTGCAGATGGTACATCTGAAGATTTGCGAAAAAAAGCCTCGGGACAGGAAATTTTAAGAGTAGGAATAGAAGGAGGCGATAAAAATGAAGTATTTAAAAGCCTGCAAAAATTAGATACTGTTGCAATGGTTGATTTTATACCTAATAAAGAAAATCATTTTGAGATACAAAGTCGGCCTGAGATGTCGTCGAATAAATCAATTTTTGACATGTGCGTTAAAAAGGGCTGGTTCATATCCCAGTTAACACCTATTGAAACAAAACTGGAAGATATTTTCCGTGATTTAACTAAAAACTAAGGAAATTATAAATGTTAAATATTGTAAAAACAAGTCAGAAAAATTTAAAATAATTCAAAATTCAAAATTCAACATTCAAAATATTAAAGACATGGATAAAATTTGGATAATTACAAAAAGAGAACTAAGGTCGTTTTTTGATTCACTGATGGCATATATTATGATTGTGCTGTTTTTAGGATTTAGCGGATTTTTTACCTGGCTATACGGCAGTGATGTTTTCTTTGTCGGCCAGGCCAGCTTACAGGCCTTTTTTGGGATTGCTTACTGGACCCTCTTTTTCTTTATACCTGCATTAACAATGCGTTTAATTGCAGAAGAGAACAGGGTTGGAACACTTGAATTAATTCTAACAAAACCGGTGTCCGACTGGCAATTTGTAGTTGGTAAGTTTTTAGCAACTTTAATTCTTATTCTTATTGCCTTGGTATTAACTTTACCTTACTATTTTACTGTTTGGAGCATTGGTCCCATTGATCACGGCGCAGTTTGGTCGGGGTATTTAGGTTTGTTATTAATGAGTGCAGCTTATATCAGTATTGGTATTTTTGCATCCAGTATTACAAATAATCAGAT
>JAFGQQ010000139.1 GCA_016935595.1 Bacteroidales bacterium | reverse complement strand
AGTCGTGAACCCGAAGACTATCTGCTTTTTTTTGGCAGGCTCCATCCTGAAAAAGGAGTGTATGAATCTATTCAAGTTGCTAAAATGTCAAAAAGGAAACTCATTATTTCCGGTTTAATTCAGGATCAGGAATATTTTGACCTTAAAGTAAAGCCGTATATAAATAATGACGATATTGTTTATGTTGGTAACTCAGGGCCATCAGAAAGGCTTAGACTTTTAAGCAACGCTTGTGCTCTTTTACATCCCGTAAGTTTTGAAGAACCTTTTGGTTTAAGTGTAGTTGAAGCTATGGCTTGTGGCACTCCGGTTATTGCATTTAACAAGGGTTCTATGCCTGAATTAGTTCTTGATGGGAAAACTGGTTTCTTAGTTAACAATGTAGAAGAAGCTTTAGAAGCAGTAAATAATATTAAAACTATTAACCGTAAAAACTGTACGGAATGGGTTTCTTCAAAATTTAGCAGGCAAAAAATGGTAGAAGAATATCTTGAGGTTTATAAAAAAATAGTAACCTAATTATAACAAAAAACCCCGCCGTTGGCGGGGTTAAATTTTAAATGTATATAATTATATAAACTATGCTAGTTTAACATTTACTGCATTTAATCCTTTTCTTCCTTCTTCCAAATCAAAAAATACTTCATCATTCTCTCTAATGCTTTCTTTTAATCCATTTGAATGCACAAAATACTCTTTTGGTGAATTTGCGTCTTTAATAAATCCGAATCCTTTCGATTCATTAAAGAATTTTACTGTTCCTTTATTCATAATAAAAATTTAAATTGAGGGTGCAAGATACGCTTAATTATCGGGATAATATTATTTATATTCATTTAATTGATTTATTTAAGTATATTATTCTTCATTATACGAAATAAGCTCGCTTTTTGAGTTTTTATGCCTTCTATTCTTGTAATGAATTATTATTTTGGTTTGTCCAATTTATAAAATTGGTTTAGATCTCGTGACTCCTGTCAATCAATAAATATATGCAGGCATAGATATCCGGGAACTTCTTACTAACCAGATCCCTAGTTTGTTTTTTGTATTTACCTTAAAAGTAGCACTTTTGCCCATTTCACATATATTTACTATTATGTCTTTAATAATTTAATCTTTAATAAATTTTTGTTGAATAGTCCTATTTTTACTAAAAATTCTAACCACATAAATTCCTTTCGGAAAAGAAGTAATGTCAATATAATTTGTAGAATCGTTTAATACATATTGTAAAATACATTTTCCAGATATGTTATAAACTCGTATTATTGCATTTTGTCTATCAGCACAATTTATATATATTCTGTCAATGGCCGGATTCGGATATATTTTAATATCCTGTGGAAGATTATTTTCAAAAATTAATGTAGTTGAATTAATGAGGCAACGAACTGACATACCATAAGTTTTATAAAAATATTCGTTATAGGAGTAACTATTATAGCATGTTATATTCTGATGTCCACAATTTCCTGAAGATTGCCCTGTTGAACTATAAAAATAACCATCGTGACCAAGGTTATCGAATGTTCCATTGCCATGACGATAACCACCTGCAACAGCTGTAAAGTCAGTTTCATTAGTTGCTCCTGTATTTGGAAAATTCCAATGTGCTGTACCTGTTTCTTTTAGTTTGCCACCAGCTACACTATCGCCACCCAAATAGGTTATAAGTGTTGTCCATTCTGCATCACTTGGCACATGCCAACCTGTGGGGCAAAGTTTGCCTGTATTTACCGTAATCCAGTTATACAGTGCACCATAAGGATTTTGATAATTTGCTTTATCGTTATTATACCAGCAATAACCTGGCGTTGTAAGATCTGACCATGCTATACTATCCGTAACTAATGGTATGGCAGTGCCATCGTTATATTTAGTTACTTTTAGATTCTCTTTCAACCATACTTGTGTTCCTATTGTAATAGTATTGTATACATTGCTATCTTTGTCGGTTACAGTTTGCGAGTGACTTTTAAATAATAAAAAAGCAAGGCCTGTAAAAAATAGAATTGCTATTTTCATTGTTCAATTATTTTAGTTGTTGTGTTAATTTTGTTGTCCATTAATTTTGGGCTTTATTAATCAATAATATCCAGCAAGTTGTTTTTTCATTTTCTTCCTTGCAAAAAAAATTCTACTCTTTACTGTTCCAATATTCATATCAAGTGTTTCCGCAATCTCTTTATACTTATATCCCTCATGATGCATTATTAAGGGCAATTTAAAATTGTCATCAAGTGCTTCAATCCTTATTTTAATATCTTTTGCCGTGTATTCTGACTCTGGGTTGTTAGTACCTGAACTATATAGAAAACTCTGATAAAATACTTCATAAGTCTGAATATAATATGTATTATGATCCTTGATGCGGCGATAATTGTTTATGAATGTGTTTTTCATAACAGTATATATCCATGCTCTCAAATTAGATTCATGTACAAATTTATCATAACATTTTAAAGCTTTTAAATAAGTATCTTGCACCAGATCTTTTGCATCCTCTTTATTAGATGTTAACCTGTTTGCAAAGTTAACCAGACCTTTCTGAAGATTAATTAAATTAATTTGAAAATCATTTATGGTCATGGTATCAAATTGAAATTTAATATTAGAATTCTATATAATGTCATTCCTTTTTTTATCAAATTCTTTTTTACCAATTTTAACCTTGGCGTATCTTTTTTTAAAATGTCCAGCGGAGATCTTTTATTTGATAACTTAAGAATATTTTTTTGATTCATAACTATAACTATAAGCCAAATAAGAACTATAAGAATGAAAATGCCAATAATCCAGACTAATCCCATTCCAAAACCGTGATTTATTTCGTTCATCATACTAAAAGTTGTGATTATAAAAATTATTCTATCAATTAATTTTAGCTTGTTTAGTAAAACTTAATAAATGAGGTTACTTACCTTTCGGGTCAGGCTTCACAGATGTTGAATCAGTCATCATTTGGCTTTTTTTCATAGAAGTTGAGTCGCACATCATTTTCTTTTGCTCCTGTTTCATCGCAGTGGAATCATTTGATTGTTTTATATCTCCTTTTTGCATATTCTTTTTCTCGACAAGTATCATTCCACATATAGGGCAATTGCCAGGTTTATCCTAGATTACTTCAGGATGCATTGAACAGGTATACTCAATGTTTTGCTTCGTAGCTGGTTTATTTTTTGGCATTTGACCATAAATCCGGGAAGCTGAAAGATTAACAAGCATTAATCCAATAATGAGGATTACAGAAAACAAATTTTTACTCTTCATATGTTAAATTTTTAATGTTAAGTAAGGCTTTTAGATTATAAAGGTAAGGTTATACTCTGGCTTACATTTTACATTACTTTAAAAAAAAGTTACATCATTCATACATTTTTCTAATTAGAGAACCTGAAAACCAATTATATATTAAGTGTAATTTTCAACTTACATAAAAATTAATCGTTTTTAAAGATTCCATTCCTATTCTTCTTTTTGATCCCTGCTTAATGGAATTATTCCCGCCATTTCTCCAATAATATTAACCAACTCGGTTCCTGTTGGAATTACTATTTTAGCATTTTTCTCTAATGATACTTCCATGGCTTCCAGCTTCCTTAATAGTTGGGCATTTCCAACAAAATATTTATCTGCCGCTTCGTTTACCAGTTTAATAGCCTCTGCTTCTCCTTCGGCATGTAAAATTTTTGCTCTTTTAAAACCTTCAGCTTCTTTTATTTTCGCTCTTTTTACTCCATCAGCAACAGTTTCGGCAGCGGTTGCAGAATCAATAGCTGCAATTTTTTCATTTTCGGCTTTTACAACCTTGTTCATAGTTTCCTGCACGTCTTTAGGCGGGTCTATTTCTTTCAATTCAGTACGCACAATTTCTATACCCCAGCTTTGGGTTTCATCATGAAGGGTTTTATATAGTTCGGCATTTATTTTTCCGCGTTCGCTATTGGCCGATTTAAGTGTAAGGGTACCGATAATATTTCGCAATGTTGTGCGAGCCAGGTTAACAATCTGCCATTTATAATTATTAACATTATAAGTTGACCCTTTAACGCTTTCTTCATCGGATTTTACCCTGAAGTAAACCTGGGCATCGACACTTGCATTCAGGTTATCGTTCGTAATAATTTCCTGAGGATCGGCATCAACCATCTGTTCGGTCACATTTACCATGAATAATCTGTCAATAATCGGAATTATCCAGTGAAATCCGGGATTGGCAAAATGTTGATATTTACCCAATCTTTCAATTAAGCCACGTTGAGTTGGTCGTACAATTCTTATTCCTATTAAAAAAATTAATCCAACAGGAATTAGTATAAAATAATAGTTCATCTTATTTCCCTTTCTTTTTAATGATTATTAGTGCTTGTTAAATATTAAGTTAAAACTTTTCAATTATTTCTTGCAATTCTTTTCTGGTTTTACCTAAACTTATCTGCTATTGTTGTTAACAAATCATCTGATGTACTATACCTCCATTGCAAATCTGCTGTTGTTAATATGGGATAATTCTGTTTGAGTTTGTCTTTAAGATCATTCCAGTATATAATATCATATATTTTGTCCATTTTAATTAAATAAAAAATTATTTACTTTCAGACATTAAATGTTTAAAAGCTTTTCCAAATTCATCCATAGCACGATTGAATTCATCAATATCCTGATTTATTGCAATTCTGAAAGCTGAAAATTCTTCTTTTCCTTCGTCTTTAAAATCAGTCAATTTCTTTTTCAAGTTGGTGTTTTTTTGTTCTAAAACAGTTATTTGCTTTTCATAGGTAACTTTATTTTCCTTTTTCACTTTTGCTATTTTTTCTTTGAATTCAGCAATACTTTTTTTATTTGCGGCAATTTTTTCTTCAGTTTCTTTTTTGAATTGAATGATAGAATCTTGCAATGCCAGTTTTAGCTCTTGTTCTGCTTCTACTACTTTATCTTTTGCATCCGAGACTTTTTCTTTAGCATATTCGACTTTTTCAGCAGATGACTTGCAACCGTTTAACAATGTTCCTGTTATAAATATTGTTACTGCCAGGATTAATATTAATTTTTTCATCGGTATAAATTTTATATTTATAAATAAGCGAATGTGTTATCAAAGGTATACCTCTTTATTTCGGAAATCATTACACAACTT